>NZ_CBDNNH010000011.1:0-26794 GCF_965318445.1 Anaerosinus sp.
GCTCATTTATATTATCAGAAGCGATTTGCTTTGTCAACATCTTTTTTTAAGATGATTGATAAAGTTTACTTCCCGTGCCGCTCGTTAGCGACTTGTATTATATTACACGCTTCACTCTTTTTTGTCAATATCTTTTATGAAAAAATACGAAAATTATTTTAAATGATAAATTATAGCAAAGTACTTAAAATATCCTTACTTTATTTTATTATTACACCTAATACATTCTTCATTTCTGCCAATGCATTTTCATGCGCCTTTTTATCAAAGCTAGCAACAGCATCTTTATATACAATAACTCTTTTGTCACGATTACATAACTCTTCGGCAGTAAATAATACACAAATATTTGTACATACACCAACTAATACAACTTCATCTATACCAACTAATTTTTCTTCTAAATTAGTTTGATAAAAAGCACTGTAGCGTTGCTTTAAAATCATATGATCATCTTTACAGGCAAAATTAAGAGACGAAATTACCTCAGCACCAATTGTTCCTGTAACACAATGTTTGGGAAATCGTTTAAATTCTAGATCGTCTTCTCTATGTGAGTCACAAATATAAAAGATTTCTGCACCTTCGGATAAAAATTCTTCTATTATATTCTTTATAACGGGAACAATTTTTTCACCTTCGCTTCCACAGTAAAGTGCGCCAGCAGGGTCAATAAAATCATGTAACATATCAATTACCAAAAGTGCTTTTTTCATATCAAACTCTCCTAATATAATATACTTATATTTTTTTTCTTAAAACAGGAGCTACAACTACAGCAACAATAAATCCGGCAGTAGATGTCATAATGGAACTAGGAATATAACTTATTGCGATTGTTAAACTTCCCGTTACGTACCACCACGCCAATATATATCCGCCTAAAGTCCATATCGCTGCAATAACCATGCCAAGCAAAGCTTTTTTTAACCACCCATCAAAAGTTTTTTGTGGCCATAATCCATGCGCAATTGTTCCGATTAAAAATCCAGCTATCCCTTTTATAAAAAATGACCATAAAGTATACGGTGAAAAACCCATTAGCAAATCAAAAAAGCCTGAACCAATCGCTGCAGCGAACCCAGCATAAATTCCGCCAAATAAAATACCAATTAAAAATACACAGGCAGTTCCTAAATGTACCATTGCATCGGCGCCAAAGGGAACTTTTATTGAAGTCATAATAGCACACATAGCAGCGAGCATTCCTATCTTTACAATATCATTTACCTTTAAAACTCTATTTTTCTCAAATCCCATAGACAATATCCCCCCTAAAAATTCATATACGACTTTATAAGTTTCGTCATAAAATTATATTATCCTACTAAAAAAATTATTTTTCAAGCAAAAAAAGACTAAACAGTCCTAAAAGAGACTATTTAGTCTCCATTTACATTATTTTTTTTTATGATACAATAAAAAACATCATTTGATAAATGCTACTTTTTATTAAACAAAAAGCGAAAATTTACTCATTGATAAATATATTTTTTATTTTTATTTTTAGGAGGAAACATGAAGAAATTATTAGTAGGATTTATTTGCACTTTATTTCTTACAATAAACGTAACAACAGGGGAAGCTGCAAAATTAGAACCAGATGAAACATTAGTTGAACTAGGAGGTTCATTTGATGCAAAAGCTTCAGCTAAAGGCGCTATTCCTGAAGAAGTAGATGGAAAGTCTGGATATAAGCTTTCAATCACGCATGCACTTAATGATAATTTATCTCTACAATATAAACGAAGTGATTTTAAGTCAGAAGAAAAAAATGTGATTGGCATAACTACACACGCTAAAGCAATTTTAAACGATATAAACTTAATTTATAAAGCAAATAATTATATTGATCTTGTATTTGGTTATGAGGATAATGAATTCAGTTATGGTAAAGCAGTATCACCCGCTACAAAATCTACTCTTCATTTTGGTTTAACTGCACATACAGATTTGAATGATAAAACTATGTTATTTGGCACTTACTTAAAAGGAAAAGATGTTTCCTTATCTGAGATAGGCATAAAGTATGATCTTACTAAGAATAGTGTTGTGACAGTATCTTATATCGAACGTGAAGTAAACGATATGGACGTTGATATTGATCTTTATAATCTGCATACAAAAGCAGATTATAAACTATCTGGTTTATCTCTAATGTATGGTCTTAAATTCTAAAAACTATTTATTATAAAAATAACGTTTAATAGTACAGATGTATTATTAAACGTTATTTTTATCTCTATTTACATTTCCTTTCATTATGATACAATAAAACTGTTCATTTTATATACTGCTTTTTCCAGAGTAAATTTATTAATAAACCTACTCACAAACTTTAACACTTTTTAACCTTTACTTTTAGGAGGAATCATGAAAATTTTTATAGCATTTGCTGCTTTAGGGTTATTTATTTTTTCAACCCCTGCGATAACAGAAGCAGTAGAATTACAAAGTAATGAAACGCAGATTGAGGTTGGAGGAGCACTTATTTCCAAAGGTGAAGCAAAAAGTTTTTTATCTGCCGATGCCCATGCAAAATCTGGCTATGAATTAGCAATCACCCACGCTCTTACTGATAAATTATTAGTAAGATATAATTTAGGTAGCTTTCGTTCCGAAGATAAAGAAATGCTTGGTATGGTTTCTTATTCGAAAACTAAACTAAATGATTTTAATTTTATTTATAAAGCAAGCGATAACTTTGATATCATCGCAGGCTATGAAAATAATAAGTTTACTTTTGGACAAGCTGTAGAACCTGCAACAAAGGCATCTTTTCATTTTGGATTTGATATTCATAAAAAATTAAATGATAAAACTCTTTTATATGCGGCTTATATCAAAGGGAGAGATTCTTCCTTATCGAACATTGGAATAAAATACGATTTTACAAAAAATAATATGCTTAGCTTGTCTTATGCTAAACGCAAAATTAATGACGTAGATCTTAATATCAACAATTTTAATATACATACAAAAGCAGATTATACATTATCTGGGCTATTATTAATGTATGGTATGAAAATATAAGAGTGATATTTCTAAGCAACTCTTAGTTAATCATAACTGAAACAAGATACTAGCATAAAATAAAGGTGTTGGGAAAATTCCCAACACCTTTATTTTATGCTAGTATCTTAGCCAAACGCGCTAATTCTGGATCAAGCGTTTTCTTATTATTCACAGCGTCCGTTAAATCTATAGTAACAATCTTTCCCGCATCAAAACCAAAAAGAACATTTGAAATTCCTGCAATTAATGCTGATGCAGCTCTTTCCCCAAGCATGCTTGCTTTTATTCGATCTTCTACTGATGGAGAACCTCCACGTTGAATATGCCCTAGTACAGATACCCGAGTATCAATGCCTGTAACCTCGGCAACTTTCTTTCCAATTTCCACTGCACATCCATATCCCTCTGCTACAACGACAATGCTATAACGTTTTCCTTTATCATAGGATTCCTTTAACTCTTGACAAACTATGTCAAGATTATTTCTTACTTCTGGAACAAGAATTTGCTCTGCACCACCAGCAATTCCAGCAGTCATTGCCAACCAACCAGATTTTCTTCCCATAACTTCAATAATAATAATTCTCCGATGTGCAGATGCTGTATCACGTAATTTGTTAATTGCATCTACGATTGTATTTGCAGCCGTATCTGAACCAATTGTATAATCAGTTCCCCAAACATCATTATCAATCGTTCCCGGCAATCCAACTACAGGCATTCCTAAATCATTCAATAATTTTGCCCCAGTTAAGCTTCCGTCGCCACCAATGACAACTAAACCTTCAATCCCACGTTTTTTCAAAACCTCAAAAGCTTTTTGACGTCCTTCCGGCGTTGTAAACTCACTGCAACGTGCCGTACCAAGAAATGTACCACCACGTTGGATAATATCACCTACAGAACGTGATTCTAATTTTACGATATCGTCTTTGAGCAGCCCTTTATATCCGTTATTTATGCCCCAAACTTCAGCACCTTGGTGTAATGCCGTTCTAACAACAGCTCTAGCCGCTGCATTCATTCCTGGGCTATCCCCACCACTTGTCATTACTGCAATACTTTTTAACATATCTATTCCACCTTCTCTAAATTGCTACTCTCCTCAAATATCTATTTATACTCACTCTTACATTCTAAATAAATATTTTCCAATTGTAAAGTAAACAAAATAGTAATCTATGTTTTGTTCTAGCAGATATAACTATATATTATGAGTGTTTAAAAATTAAAGCTTCTCGTTCTTGTTTGACTTGCAAAGCACCATTTAATATCGTTCCAAGTGGAGTTGAATCATTACTGCCTCGTGCCGAACTAAAGACAGCTTCCAATTGTTCCGTTTCTACATTATACAAAATATCTTCAACTGCGATATAAAAGTCATTATATCGTTTTTGCATTTGCTTGCTTTCTACATTCGTCAGCACTAACCATTTACATCCAGCATTTTTTGCTTTTTTAATTTCCTCGTTTAATGTTCCCCTTTTTTCCGTATTTATGATAAATCCATGTTCACTCCAACGATGCACATCTTCTAATATCTCTTTCACATATTTTTTATCTTCTATAGTAACATGATCTAAGTTAAGAGTTGGCGCAGAAATATATACCATTTCTTTTCCTTGCTTTTCATTAACAAATTCAGCATCACTTGCAAGCGAACTATTCTTCAATTTTTCTTTCTTGTCATAATAAATTCGCATTGCAGAATCCAAATAAACTGCAATTTCATGTTTAAAATTTTTCAAAGTATGATGACGTCTCCATACGATTTTATCACCAAACTGCGTATATCCACCAGAAATCCCTTGCAAAGCACCTTGTACAGGATCTCCACTTAAAACAATACGCCTTAAATTAATTCTACTTCCATAACTATCTGCAAAAACTTTATTTCCAACAGCCGGGGCTCCAAAAGAAACTACTTCTATTTGCTTAGGATTTACTCCCATACTAATTAATCTAGCTGCTTGCAAAGTTGCTGCTGCTCCACCCAAACTATGACCTGTCAAGTAGATCTTTCTATTACTATCCTCTTTTAAAATGCGCGCTAAATAAACTCCATAAGTTTCTCCAGTATCATCTTGACCATAAAAAGCTGCATTTGCATACTTATTAAAACCACTATGTACCATAGGGTCTTGACTAGTCAATTTGTCACGTTTTGCAAATTCAACAAATTCTTCCGGAGTCGTTCCCCCAAAAAATACTTTATGAAAGTTGAGGTCTAGCATAACATCCTTATGGCTTTCTGTCCCCGTAATTGCAACAATATATAAGTCATGTTCCGGGCTATTATCTTGACCTTTTACAGTAATAAATTTGGCCTCTGTTCCATCAACATTATCCTTGAAGGGCGAAACATCCCAACCAAGCTCAGATAATTCATAACGCGCAAAACGTCCATTGTAATCACCGTACGTAGCCATGCAGACAACTGCATTAATATAATCGAGCTTTGCCTGCTCATATTCTTCAATAGCTTCAGCAAACACAGTTAAAGGTTTTAAAAAAATAAATATCCACAATATAAATCCTAGAATAAGCTTTGTCATTTTAAGCCCTCCTAAATTTAATATTATTATATATAAATTGTAAATATATTTCTATGGAAAGAATCACCTCATTGTTAGTGGATTAATAGGGCTAGAATTTATCAATATCCCATTTATCAATCAGCTTCCCGCTTTGCGATAATACTTTTACTGTAAACTTCTTTTCATTTACACTTATCATTGAGTATGTAGGTTCATCTAGTGGATTTAAAAACGTACTATTCCATTCTTTCTTTATTACTGTTTGGTATACCTTCGTTCCGCTTCTTCCCGTTGTTGCGTAAATAACTCCATCATCTGTTAAAAGCCCCGCCCTCATTGCTGGTGTTCTAGCACAAACATGATCATGTGCGGTAAAAACTACATCCACATTAAATTCTTCAAAAATAGGCACAAATTTTATCGTTTGATCAAAACCTCTATCCGCACGATTATGATAAGGTGCTCGATGCATAAATACTACTTTCCATTTTTTATCGGTTTCTGCTAAATCCTTTTTTATCCATTCTATTTGTCTTTCTAATGAATCTGGAACAAAACTTCGTTCTTCGCCAAACTGTGTATCTAATACAACAAAATGTACATTCGCATAATCAAAAGAATAAACCTGCTCTTTCAATTTTTCTGGCCCATTTTGAGGTAAAACAAACTGAGAAGTAAAATATTTCGGCATAGAAAAAATACCTTTTTGCGGTGTATACGTTTCATGATTTCCCACTACCGGTACAATTGGCAAATGTATCATGATATCCTTCCCATTCAAAAACCAATTTTCCCATTCACTTATACGCTGTCCATTGTCAACCAAATCTCCTACATTTACAAAAAATTCTGCATTAGGATTTTGCGTATAAGCAGCTTTCAAAGTCTCTCCCCAAACTTTGTAATTATAACTTTGCGAATCACCAAAAACCAAAAAATCACAAGAATCTAAATTTTTTCCCATTTTAAAATTTGCTTCTTTTATCGTGATATCGCCATCAACAATCCGATAAAAATACTCTTTATTCGATTTTAACCCCTGTAAAGTAACATGATATACATGACTTACTCCCGTTTCATCGGGAAAAGGCTCAACATCAGCCATAACTTTTTTCGGGAAATCGGCAGGTAAACCTATTTCACCATATTCTACACGGATATTCGGGTTAAATTCATGCATTTGCCAAGTAATCGTCTGCGTCGATTTAGTATCTTCACTCCAGGTAAGGTGAAGTGCTCTGATATCCGCTTGGGCAAAAACACTAGAATTGAGATTCACTAAAAGTAAAGTTAAAAAAATTAAAACCATTTTTTTCATAAAATCACCACACTTATTTATATTATACATGATTTTCATTGCGAAAAAATAGCAAAAAACTGTTATAGAGTAAAGTTGGGCTGAAAAATCCGATAACACCCAAATCTAAATCTATAACAGTTTCTATAGCTACTTCGCTAATTGCTTTCTTTGTACTTTCACTAATCGAATGATTAATGCGACCGCTCCAGCAACAATTCCCGCAATTAAACCAACCCAATATCCATACGGACCAACGCCAAGATAGTTAGCAAATGCATACCCAACTGGTAAACCAATAATCCAATAAGAAATGACAGCTAAAATCAGCGTTATTTTTACATCTTTATATCCACGTAAAGCACCTTGTAGCGGTGCACTTATTGCATCCGAAAATTGTAAAACTATCACATAAAGTAAAAATATCTGTATCATTTGATATACAGCCTCATCCTTTGTATATAAGGCTGCAATTTCACCTTTAAAATTCGCTAAAATCAAGGTAAGCGAGCCAGAAAATAAAATGGATAAAGCAACGCCCAAATAACTATATTTCTTCGCATCTTTGTAGCGCTTTGCACCTACTTCATAGCCAACCATAATCGTAAGTGCCATACTAATACTGAGTGGAATCATATATACCATTGTTGAAAAATTCATTGCAGCTTGATGCGCTGCAATTACCGTTGTTCCATAAGCTGCCATAAATAAGGCAACCGCTCCAAAGATACTTTGCTCACAAAACATAGCAAATCCAATGGGAATACCAATAGATAATAACTGCCGCCAAGCGGCAAAGTCAGGTTTTCCAAAAAACCGAAAGATATCGTATTGCGAAAAAGGTTTGACATGTTTAATTACTAACAAGTTAATAAATAAAACAAACCAATACGTTATTGCAGTACCAACACCTGCACCAATTCCTCCCAAAGCAGGAAACCCCATTTTCCCAAAAATAAATAAATAATTCATACAAATATTGATAGGAACAGCACATACGGTAACAACCATCGTCACCCTTGTATACCCAAGCGCATCAACAAAGTTTCTAAAGACCGCAGCAATTAAGATCGGAGAAATCCCAAAAGCACAAGCAAGTAAAAAACCTTTTGCAACAATTTTAACTTTAGCTTCTAAATTCATAACATTAAGCAATGGATCAATAACTATAAATCCAAGAATAATCAAACAAATGGCTATGACAATCGCTAAGTAAATTCCCTGCACAATGATAAAAGGAAGCTCCTCTTTTTTATTTGCGCCATACAATTGCGAAATCGTTGGCGTTAATCCCGAAAGAACCCCTAATATACTACCAAATACAGGCATGAATATATTTACTGCAATCGCAACACCAGCTAAATCATATTCACTTACATTTCCCGCCATTACAGTGTCAAAAAAACCAGTTGACATTAAAGTAATTTGTGTAATAAAAATTGGAAGTAAAACAATCATAAATTGTTTTACTTTTTCTTTATAAGAATATGTTTGTCTCAACTACCCACCCCAAAATCGGTTCGGTTTATTTGCTTATTGCAAACAACATTTTTTATACTTTTTCCCACTGCCACATGGACATGGATCATTGCGTCCAACGGAAGCCTTTGCCGGGACAAATCTCATCCCATCAGCTTTCGTTTCCACAATACGATAATTTTCTACACAATCGAGCGGCACAGTGCCAAGTTCTTTTATACTATAACCTTTTAACCGCCACAGCCCAATTGTATTCTTCATCTCAACAAAAACTTTTAATAATTCTTCCGTGACTAATTTCGTCGGCACTTTTAATGCCACTTGAAAATAACTAAGCATTTCATTCATATCATCTCCATTTTGGAGCATAATACACAGTTCATCTGCAATATCATTTGCCTCTTTAAAATCCAGCTCAAAATTCACCTGCATAAGTGCAATTAATTGTTGATAGGCATTATTTTCTGAAACATAATCTACTGCACCAGCTTTAAAAGTTTCATCATAAGAAAACTCTTTGTAGGTTAAATTTGCATTTTTCTCACGCTCATATTCAAGTGCATCTTCATCAAGCACACCATAATGAATCATTCCAGCTTCAGAAATTAAAATATTTTCTTGCCAGCAACTTGCATTAATTAAGATACCCATAAACTTTTTAAAATCAAATTCAGCTATTTTTGCAATTTTTTGTACACGCTCAAATAAAATATCATAGGTTAAAAATCCATATTGTGTTAACAATCCCGAGACCAAACGAACAACTTCTTCATTCGCTTTCACGCGACTTAAGAATTCAGTATCTAGCTGGTTCCACACTTTTAATATTTCATCAGACATATACCAAACGTTTTCCCCTTTAATGCGTCCAGTATGCAAAATTCCCAAGCTGCGAATATAATCTAATCTCGTATCTTCCATATCTATGTTGGCGCTAGCACCACCATTTTTCGCAATATCCGATAAAATATCATATTGACTTGATATGATATTCTCAAACCAGCTAGTAGAAAAATCAAGAATTGGATTTACAAGAGCTTGTGCCATTTCTTGTTTCTTCAATTTACTAATTCCATGCACACATAAATTTACACGAATATCATCTAATTCATTTTTCATTAGTAAAGTTAAAGCATCTACCAGTTTTCTTTTTTCATCTACGTTATTTTTCCAAAAAGCCTTTTCGCGCTCTTTCATTTGTCTTGCTATCTCAGCATTCAATTCTTCAAGTGAATTTGCATTTTCCAGTTTTTCTTGATCTAACATCAACATACCTCACTTTATTTATCTTATGACTAACGTGGTCTAATCACCACCTATTAGGGAGCAGAAAGACACCGTAAGTCCCTGGATTACTCATCTGCCTTCAGTGGAGTTAAAACTCCCTCCGAGACAGCCTCATTTATCATAAGAAAAATATTTATTTAAGCCGTCAAAAATTCCTTTTGCAGCCTTTCTAACACCATCAGATGATTTTAACAAACGTTCTTCATTTGGATTTGATATAAATGCCACCTCCGCTAAAGTCGCTGGCATCGTTGTATATTTAACTACATAAAAATTGCAATCACGAGTCTTACGATCTTGTGTATTCAGTTGATTAATTAGCCCTTCGCGAACAAATCTTCCCAAGCGCTCGTCACCATTGGTTTTTTGATAAATATAAGTTGATGTTCCTTGTGCCTCTTGATTCACAAAAGCATCCATATGTATGCTAACAAAAACAGTAGCATTTGCCTTATTCGCAATATCTACCCGCGCTTGTAACTCTTCTCTCGCCGAAGCATTTGGACGGGCAACATCCACATCTGTCGTACGCGTCATTACGACTTTTGCCCCTTCAGCTTCAAGCATTTTCTTCAACTCTAAACCGACAGCTAAAGTAACTTCTTTTTCAGTTATACCAGTAGGTCCAATTGCTCCGCCATCACTTCCGCCATGCCCCGGATCCACAGCAATAATCTTATCTTTTAATCCCGGTTTATCAAATAGTTGTATCGTACGCATTTTCACCTCTGGTAAAGGTGTGCTAATCGTTTCCTCTTGCGGAGTTTTACCAACTTCCTCTTGTGCTAAATCACCAAAATCCATGACAATGCGAGGCATTTTGTCATTTGCTGAATCCGCTTTTAAAGAAAACACTCTATAGCGGTCTTTGCTGACATTTGCCTCAACAACAATCCTTACTGTTGTCGGATCGAATTGACTGGCTCTTACCTTGCCCACTAACCCACTATTTACCGGAGTAGCTTTACTTACATTAGGACTTAGCCATGCCCCTTTAATATCAATTGCAATTCTCGTTGGATTTGATAAGACAAATGTGCGGTATTCTACTTCCTTTGTCGTATCCAACACTACCCTAACTTTACTGTCACCATTGGTATATACCCGCACTCCATCAACTTTAGCAAGCCCACTAACTCTATCTTTAAAATCAGCAGCATAAGATATTGTGGTAAAACTAAGTAACGAATATATCATCACCATACACATAATCATAAATCTACGCATTCTATTTTCCTCCCAAAAAGGTCTGTCCTTTATTATAGGATTTTTCGCTATAAAAATGCAATACCTTCTACTAATATTCCTAAATATTACACCATAAAATTACAAACATTTATTAAATTTACGGTGACAAAATTGCTTTTATTGTTTATTTTCTGTATACTTAATGATGTATTTTACTGAAAAATTCAAATCAATTGGGGGATTAGTATGATTAAACATATTTTGTTTGATTTAGATGGAACTTTAATTCATTTTGATCATCATTTATTCATGGAAAACTATTTAAATTTACTTGGACGTAAATTCGCTAGTATTACAGATCCAAAAATCTTTGCCAATCATGTTTTAACGGCAACAGGACATATGTTAAAAAACATTGAACATACAAAAACAAATGCCGATGTTTTCTGGCAATATATTGATCAAAATGTTGACATATCGCGTACAACACTAAACCCATTAATCGATGAATTTTACCAAAACGATTTTAATGAACTAAAAAAAATGGTCACCGTACCAAAAATCTTACCAATTTTGAATAACCTCATTGAAAAGGCTATCCCGGTTTCCCTTGCAACGAATCCTGTTTTTCCTTTAATTGCTGTAAAGTCACGTCTGCAATGGGGAGGTCTGGATCATATTCCATTCCAACGTATTACACACTATGAAAATAGTCATTTCTGCAAGCCTCAGCTCGCTTACTATCAAGAAATTCTTGATGCAATTGACTTGAGCCCAGAAAATGTTCTAATGATCGGTAATGATGTTCATGAAGATTTAGTTGCCGGAGAACTCGGAATAAAAACCTATCTGTTAACTGATTTTATCATCAATAAAGATAATCGTCCAATCAAATCCAACTATATTGGAACAGTAGATCAACTGGCAAAAGATTTGCCAAAAATATTAGCATAAAAAAGACCAATTCATATGTATTTTCACCCTCTACGAATTCCCGTCTCATAATTCAAGAATTAACCATCGGATGAAATCTCAAAAAACCCTATCAAATTATCCACTTTATTCAGCATATATCTATGGATAAATTGATAGGGTTTCGTTATCTAAAAAATTCCTTCTATATATTTATAGAAGGAATTTTTTAGATCTATTAAGGTTTTACACTTGCTTTAAATTCTTGTTTGCCATTTTTCATTTCAATTACAACCGCATTCTTCACTGCATCATGTGTTGCATTCAATGTTGTATCACCAGAAATTGCTGCAAAATCTTTTGTTTCAGTCAAAGCTGCTTGGATTTTTGCTGGTTCAGTACTGTTTGCACGAGTAATTGCATCAATTAATACTCTCGCCGCGTCATAACCAAGTACCGCAAGCGCATCTGGTTTTTGACCATATTCTTTTGTATAAGCTTCAACGAATGCTTTAGACTTTTCATCATCGGAATCAACAGAATAGTGATTTGTAAAGAATGTATTATTTAAAGCATCTGCACCTGCGATTTCTCCTAATTTAGGAGAATCCCAGCCATCTCCGCCCATGATTACGCATTTAAGGTCAATTTCACGCGCTTGTTTTACAATTTTACCTACTTCTTCATAATATCCAGGAACATAAATGATTTCAGGGTTTAACGCTTTGATTTTCGTTAAAATTGTTTTAAAATCTTGGTCTTTTTGTAAATAAGCTTCTTCACCTAAAATTTGGCCATTTTTTGCTGTGAAAGCTTTCTTGAAGAAATCTGCTAAACCTTTACTATAATCACTGCTGTTATCTACAAGAATAACCGCTTTTGTTAATTTTAAATTATCAGTAGCAAAGTTTGCCGCTACAGTTCCTTGGAATGGATCGATGAAACACACACGGAAAACATAATCAAATACTTTACCACTTTTCTCATCTACCGTAACTTTCGGATTTGTCGCACCAGCTGCTAAATAAGGAACCTTTGCCGCTTCAGCAACACTTGCTGCTGCAATTGCATTAGAACTTGAAAAAGTACCTGTTACTGCAACTACTTTATCTTGATTGATTAATTTTGTAATCGCATTTGCAGCTTCTGCTGGTTCGGATTTATTATCTGCTACTACAGCCTCAATTTGTTTTCCAAGTACACCACCATTGGCATTAATTTCCTTAAATGCTAATTTTGCACCATTCGCTGCTGATGTACCAAGCGTAGCATTACCACCTGTCATTTCATTTAATAAACCAATTTTTATTGTGTTGGAATCACTTCCACCACAGCCAGTTAACCCAACAGCCAACATGCAGATCATCATCATAACCGCTAATAATTTCATCTTGTTATTCTTCATAAAACTTCTCCCCTTCTTACTATCTTAAAACTTTTCTCCCACCTACATCGCGTCAAAAGAAGGGCATTGTCTAGCTAAAAAGAAAAGAGCCAAACCATAATGATTTGACTCTAAAAAGCATAAACAAATACTAGGCAAAACTATAACATAACCAACAAGAATTGTTATAGCCTGTCTCTGTCCTTTTGCCTGAGAGATTTGCAGACTTCTTACTTAACGTCTGTTTTCACCTTCGGCGTCCCACTTAAGGGCCCTCTCCAGAGTCACGTCCATCTACGGTTTATACGATAACTCGATGCCTGAGAGCGTTACTCCTTCGGCGGGCCTTGTGGCCACTCTTCCGTAGACTTCATCCGAAATACATATGTAATTGTGTGGAATACTTCAATGAACATTATTATAATGCAAGTTTTCAATTATAGCAATAGGTATTAATAAAAAAATGAACTATTTTTACAAAATAGTTCATTTTTCGCTGTTTTTTATTTCAAAATCCAAGAAATTTATCGTTTTTACAGCATACTCTTTAAAAAAGCTTGTGTGCGCACTTGTTGCGGATTGGAAAAAAACTCTTCTGGACTGCCTTGTTCAATAATATCTCCATCTGCCATAAAAATTACATGGCTAGCCACTTCACGGGCAAACGCCATTTCATGCGTTACGATAATCATCGTCATCTTTTCTTCCGCAAGTTGTCGCATCGTTTTTAAAACTTCTCCAGTCAGTTCTGGATCAAGTGCAGAAGTCGGTTCATCAAACAGCATGATATCTGGACTCATCGCCAAAGCCCTAGCGATCGCAACCCGTTGCTTTTGTCCACCAGATAACCTGGATGGATAACTATCCCTTTTTTCACTTAGACCTACTTTTTCTAGTAAGTTTTCCGCAACAGGAATAATTTCTTGAAGTTTCATTCCTTTTACATGCACTGGTGCTTCAATCAAATTTTCCATTACCGTCATATGAGGAAACAAATTAAATTGTTGAAATACCATGCCCATTTTCGCACAAATCTGACGCGCTTTCTTTTCCTCTACATATTTTCCATCTTCAGCAAGTAAATCGCCTTCTACTTCAATATACCCTTTATCAATTGTCTCCAAGCGATTAAGACATCTAAGCAAAGTACTTTTCCCCGAACCTGATGGTCCAATAATTGCAACAACTTGCCCGCGTTTTACTTCCAAATCAATGCCCTTTAGTACATTTAAGTTATGAAAACTTTTATGGATGTTTCTCATCCGAATCATACATTCACTCATGCTATTTCCTCTTTCTATTCATCATATTTGGCATATCTAGATTCTAACTTTTTAAATCCCCAAGTTAATACAAAAGTCATCGCCAAATAAAACGCTCCAGCAATTGCAAACGGCATCATATCAAATTCACGCTGTACAATTGTTCTCGCGGCTCTCAATAAATCATTCATTGCTAAAACATATACTAAAGAAGTATCCTTGACCAAAGTAATCGTTTCATTACTGATTGGAGGTAATACGCGTTTAATCATCTGCGGGATAATAATACGACGCATCGTTTGTACATAAGTCATCCCCAAAGTTTTTGCCGCTTCATACTGTCCACGTTCAATCGACTGAATTCCAGCGCGAAAGATTTCAGCAAAATAAGCACCATAATTTAACGTAAACGCCAAAAGTGCCGATCCGAAATCCGGTAATTTTATCCCAAAAGACGGCAATGCAAAATAGACAAATAATAATTGTAACATAAGCGGCGTACCACGCATTAGCCAAATATAAACTTCCACGATAAAGCTAAGCGAGCGACAATTTGATATCCTTGCCAGCGCTAATAATAGCCCTAGCGGTAACGATAATGCCAAAGTAATGACAAAAATTTGTAGAGTAACTGTTAACCCATCTAGTAAAGGTGGTATCATTGTCAAGATTTTTTCCATTTATTTTCTCCTTATTCTTACTCAGTAAACGCACATAAGACCAATGGTATTTTCACCATCGGTCTTATGACAACCTTCAATTCTTCATCCGAAATTATTTTGTTATATCTTTGCCAAACCATTTCGTTGAAATTTTTGCAGTCGTACCATCTTTTTTCATTTCATCAAGAACTTTTTGAACTTCAGCTTGTAAATTTGTATCATCCTTACGGAAACCAATGCCAAAGTCTCCAACAGGACCTACCGGAGCTTCTAAAGCCACAAACTTATCTGGGCTTTTACCCATATAGTAACGACCAACAATTTCATCTGTAATAATCGCGTCTACACGTCCAGCTTCCATATCCATCATTGCAGCAATACAATCAGGATATTTTTTCACTTCTTTGATTGAAGCTTGTAAATTTGTATCAGCTTCAAAATTTTCTTCAGCGGTGCTTGCACTTTGCATACCAATTACTTTGCCTTTTAAATCAGCTTCTCCTTGAATAGGAGAACCTTTTGGTACAAAAATTAATTGTTTACATTCCATATAAGGTTCACTAAAGAGCATATTTTCTTTACGTTTTTCAGTAATATTTAACCCATTCCAAAGTACGTCAATACGTCCACTGCTAAGTTCAGCTTCTTTACTGCTCCAATCAATTGGCTTGAACTCAACTTCACGACCAAGTCTTTTCGCAGCTTCATTTGCTAAATCAATATCAAAACCAACAATTTTATCATTTTCATCTTTAAATCCCATTGGTGGGAAGTTATCATCTAAACCAACCACGATTTTTTTCTTGCTGGCATCTTCCTTCTTCACGTCATTTCCACCGCAACCAGCAACTAAAGCACCAACCATCATAACGAGCATGAATAAGGCAATTATCTTTTTCATTAAAAATCCTCCACCCAAAATCTTATAATTTAATTACAAATACGATTATACTTTAGTTCGTTAAAATATGAAACCTTTAAAACATTACACTTAATCAGCAAAAAATAAAATTACATTCTCCATTCTCTCTCAATCTCAAAAATTCGTATTTTTTTATATTTCTTCATTTCCTACAAATCTTTCTTTGAATTTACTAAACTAGTAATAATCTTCCCAATAATTTCTACACCACGCCAAATCGCTTCAGGAGAAACTGTAGCAAAACTAATGCGAATATAACGATCAACCGCTTGACGTGGGAAAAATGGAGTACCCTCCGTCAACAATACTTCTTTCGTTCTAGCAGTTTCTACAACAGCTTTTGCAGAAATCCCCTCTGGCAAAGTAAGCCAAATGGATAATCCCCCTTGAGGCCTTTGGTATACAACATCACTCGGAATAAATCGTTCTATCGCATCCAAAGTCATCTTAAATCGATCTAAATAAAGTTTGCGAATCGTCTCAATATGCTCTAACCATATTCCTTTTCGTAAGTATAAATCAAACGCACGCTGTGTAAGCCCCGAAGTTGATATATCCGAATTATGCTTGATTGCTAAGAGACGATTCACCAACTTTGCAGGTATCGTTAAAAATGCAAGCCGAAGTCCCGGCATAAAAATTTTCGAAAAGCTTTTTAAATAAATCACCCGATCATCACGATCAATAGCTTTTAATGGCGCCATAGGCCTCTTGCTATAAGTAAGTTCACTAATATAATCATCCTCTAAAATAATCGTATTATAATACCGAGCGAGTCCCATCAATCGATTACGTTTCACCGTAGAATAAGAATACCCCGTTGGATTTTGAATATTCGGCATTACATAAATTAACTTGGGACGAAAAGTTCTCAGTTTTTCTTCTAATTCTTCGATTTTCATTCCATCCTCTTGCATACTGATTTCGATAATCTTAGCACCCCGTGAACGAAATGCCGCAATCGCCCCTGAATAGGTCGGATTTTCCACAAAGACATAATCGCCATAATCAAGTAATGCTTTTGCAACGATATCAATTCCTTGCTGCGCACCAGAAATAATCTGTACATTGCTAGGCCTAGCCTCAACGCCACGTTCTTTTAAGTAGACGGATATTGATTCGCGAAGCGGATAAAACCCTTGACTTTCCTGATAACTAAATGCATAGCCCCGATCACGATCCAGCACTTCATTGATTACCCTTTTAAAGGATTCTACAGAAATTAACTCGGGGTTAAGCGCAATGCTTGCAAGGTTGATATAAGATTCGTCCATTGTAGGCGTAAGCATGGATATCGCATCAAACTCATCATCTTTTTCACTCTTTTCATCTGCTTCTGCTGCTTTTAATTCGGCAACATAACTTCCACTTCCGCCCCGAGAAAATATATAACCATTCTGTTCTAGCAGCTTATACGTATTCATCACCGTTCCCGCATTAATCGTTAAAAACGCAGCAAACTTACGGACAGGCGGTAACAAATATCCATGACTCAATTTTCCTCCAATAATAAGTTCACGAATCGCATCATATAGCTGTACATATAATGGAATTTTCTTCGTCTTATCTAATTGTATTGAGATAAAATTAACAAATTGTTCATTTTGCCCTGTCATCACAAACCCCTTCTACAAAAATTAAAATATTTAATAAAAATCGTATCAGTACGCTTTTCATTGTAACATACTCCAGATGTAAACACGAGTCACTCCAAAATAAACCAATCAAGCTAAAAAAATCCTGTTAACCACTACTTGGGTTAGCAGGATTTTTTAATGCTCAACCATTTTTTTCATTTTTCAACTCTCGCCGTTTTACTTTAAGAACTTCCTCACTTAAACTATACCAAATTTGCTGAAATAGCTCATTATATCGTAATGAAGTTCGTATTTTCGAAATATCACGTGGCCGCTTTAAATCAATATCGACGATCTCTTTCATCGTTCCAGGATGAGCAGTCATAATCATAATACGGTCACTCACACATAACGCTTCGTCAATACTATGGGTGATAAATATTGTCGTCTTCTTCATTCGGCTCCAAATATCGAGTAATTCTTGCTGAAGGATAATACGGTTTTGCTCATCTAATGCACCAAAAGGTTCATCCATCAATAAGATTGCTGGATCATTTGCAAAAGCTCTCGCTACACTCACCCTTTGTTTCATTCCGCCCGATAATTGACAAGGATATGCTTTTGCAAACTTTGTTAATCCAATCATATCAATGTAATAAGCAGCAACCTCTTCCCGTTCTTTCCTTGGCACATTACGCATTTTTAATCCATAAGCAACATTATCTAATACAGTGAGCCAGGGAAAAATAGATTGCTCCTGAAATACTACTGATGTTAACGGTTTGCTACGGTCACGTAAATTTATATTGATTGACCCTGTCGTTGCCTTTTCTAGCCCTGCCAAGATTCTAAGCAACGTCGTTTTCCCACAACCACTCGGTCCAACGATAGAAAAAAACTCGCCTTCTTTTATTTGTACATTCACATCTTCTATAGCTGTAACTTTGCCTTGTGCTGTCTGGAACACCCTGCCTACGTGATCAATCTTAATGTATTCCTTATCTTGATTCATCGAAAAACCTCCATTCAAGATTGCTGTTTCCACGGCAATGCTAAACATTCCAGCCAATCTAAAATAATTGAGAATATATACCCAAGTACAGATAGCATCATCAATGCTACAAACATCCTCTCGATATCAAACATGTCATAAGCTCGCCAAATCATCCAACCTACACCAGCTTGCGCCGCTGACAGCTCTGCAGCGACAATTAAAATTAACGCCATTCCCATCCCTAATTTTAGTCCGGCAAAAATCATCGGCAACGCTCCTGGCAATGCTACTGTCAAATAGAAGTTTTTCTTACTTGCGCCAAAACTTTTGGCAACATCTAAATAAATTTTTTCAATATTTAATACGCCAGTTAATGTGTTAATAACTACTAAGTAAAACACACCAATTGCAATTGTAAATATTTTTGAAGTTTCTCCAAGTCCAAAAATCAATAAAATCAAAGGCATCAATGCCAGTTTTGGAATTGGATACGTCGCGTTAATCATTGGTTCTAATGCGCACCTAACGATAGGGGATAATCCCATCGCAATACCTAAAACGATTCCTGGAATAGCCCCAGCGACAAACCCAAATAATATCCTCTGTACACTAATCATCGTATGATAAAGTAATTCTCCTGAAAAAAGTAACGGTAAAAAAGCTTTTAATATAAGATACGGACTAGAAAACAGGCGAATATCAATCAATCTGCACTGCGCTAGCGCTTCCCATATAACAAGTAGTGTAACAGGCGACAATATAGAAATGACACGAAGCACGCTTAGGTTATTTGATTGTATTTTCATCTGTTTACCTCACCAACTTTAAAGTTATTTCTCCCTTAAGAAAAACGAATCATTTTATTTATATTCTCCTAATTGCGTTAATGCATAATTAACAAAATTATTATCTAATGTTTCATCTAGCTCAATCGATTGCTTAAGTAAATCATTTTTCTTATACCAATCTAAGTCTAACGCTACTCCATTTGCTTTCACATAACCATTTGGATTAATACCTGTTGGAAACATCGTTTTATATAGATCAGCATTTTTAACTACAGAATATTTGCAAAGTAAATCAATCATTTCATCTTTATTTATCCCTTTAAAAAAAGCATCATTATAATCGCGTACTGATTTTATATAAGCAGTCATAAAACGATTCGCCACATCTTTATTTTGCGTTAAACTTTTTCCAAAGACTAAGATTGCTGTTTGCGCCTGAGGATCATATTCTACTGGATCTTTCCATGGAGATAATAAACCTTTATTCATTCCTTGTGTCACAAAAGGTTCGATCAACATTGCCGCATCAATACTTTGATTACCAAAGGAAACTAATATATCAGCAAATGAACGAATTACCTGTACATCTACATCAGCTAATGTCATATTGCCCTTTGCCAAAACTCTGTCTAAAGAAATTTCATCTAAAGAGGCAGTTCCTACAATTGCAATTTTTTTACCTTTAAGATCGCTATAATTTTTAATTGTATTTTCTAAATCTTTACGAACTACCAATCGATAGTACCCTTGATCTGCAACATTATTCCCCTTATCTGCTACAATCTTTATTGGAATATCCCTTGACATCGCATTAAATAAACCTGCCGATGAAACAGTGGCACCAACATCTAGTTGTCCTGCCGCCAGTTGATTGATCATTTCTTGCCCAGTATTAAACTGAACTGGTTCAATTTTAATTCCCAGAGCTTCGTAATAACCTCTTGCCATCCCAATTAAAATGCCAGCATCCGAAGTCACCTGCTTCATACCAACTGTTACGGTGACTGGCTCACTTAATGGTTTTAAATTCGGCGCCCAAACAGGTGCAGTTTGTTTTTGGTCAGCAGTTATGTTTGTTCCGCAGCCAGTGAAGAAAAATACCATTATCACTGCTAAACTAATAACCTTACATAATTTACCCAATTTCATAAGCACTTCCTCCATTGATATATTACTGCTACATACTATTCATTAAATGATATTTCGGTTCTAGGAATTGCTATAGATGCAACTTAGAATAAAAATAATCACTGACTTTACTTTACATAAATAGATTATTGTATCTTCATTATCATATTTCTTGTTCTCTTTAACTAATTTATTAATTTTGTATCGATACAAAATTAATAAATTATAATAATTTACTTGCTATAGCAAAATTATTCTGCTAGAATTAGAAAAATTTCGTACGAAAGCGCAGAAATCGTATTAGTACAATTTTTATTTTAATCTATTACAGTGAAGAATGTGAGGTATTTCCATGGAAAACAGATATCAATTAAACAAAAATTTAGCTCAAATGCTTAAAGGCGGCGTCATTATGGACGTAACCAATGTTGAGCAAGCAAAAATCGCCGAAGCAGCCGGTGCTGTCGCTGTCATGGCACTTGAACGCGTACCTGCGGATATTCGTAAAGAAGGCGGCGTCGCTAGAATGTCCGATCCAAAAATGATTCGCGAAATCAAGGCAGCTGTTTCTATTCCTGTTATGGCAAAAGCAAGAATTGGTCATTTTGTTGAGGCACAAATTCTAGAAGCTATCGGTATTGATTACATAGATGAAAGTGAAGTATTAACACCTGCTGATGATGTAAACCACATCGATAAATCCGCATTTAAAATTCCATTTGTTTGCGGTGCACGAAACCTTGGTGAAGCGTTACGCCGTATTGGTGAAGGTGCATCCATGATTCGTACAAAAGGTGAAGCTGGTACAGGGAATGTTGTCGAAGCAGTTCGCCATATGCGCACAATGGTAAACGATATGCGTCGCGTACAAATGGCATCCGAAACTGAATTAATGACCATTGCAAAAGAATTCGGCGCCCCTTTTGATTTAATCCAATACGTACATGAGTACGGTAAATTACCAGTCGTGAATTTTGCAGCGGGCGGAATCGCAACACCAGCGGATGCAGCTCTAATGATGCAGCTTGGCGTTGACGGTGTATTCGTAGGTTCTGGTATCTTTAAATCCGGCGATCCAGTAAAACGCGCCAAAGCAATCGTAGAAGCAACAACTTTCTATAATGATCCTGTCAAATTAGCTGAAATCTCCGAAGATTTAGGCGAAGCAATGGTTGGCATTGAAATTGATACATTAGATAAAAATGAACGCCTCGCTAGCAGAGGTTGGTAAAATGAAACGTATTGGTATACTTGCTCTCCAAGGTGCAGTAGCTGAGCATATGCATGCATTATCTAAATTGCAAAATATAACTACTTTAGCAGTCAAAACAATAGATGAAATTAAAGAAGTGGATGGATTAATCTTACCCGGTGGCGAATCTACTGCTATGGGGAAATTACTCAATTATTTTCAAATGCTTGAACCCTTAAAGAATCTAATCAATCAAGGGCTCCCCGTTTGGGGAACTTGCGCCGGAATGATTTTGCTGGCTAAAGAAATTTCCGCCCAAGAAACAAGCTATTTACAAGCAATGGACACTGTGGTAAAAAGAAATGGCTACGGCAGCCAGCTAGACAGCTTTCAAACCACTGCATCCATTCCAGAAATATCAACAGCTCCAATTCCACTTACCTTTATCCGAGCACCTTATATCGAATCAGCAAAAGAAAATGTAAAGGTACTCGCGAAAGTCGATAACAAAATTGTAGCTGCCCAGCAAAACCATATGCTAGCGACTGCATTTCATCCCGAACTAACAAACGATTTATCCTTCCATCGCTATTTCGTTGAAAAGGTTGTATAAAAGTTAAGTACATCACAAAATAAAAATTCCCATATAAGTCAGATTCACAATTGATACGTTTCATATCATTGTATCCGGCTTATATGGGAATTTATTTTATGTACTGTGGTATGATTAAAAGGCTTTATCTGGGTTGATGTTTACTTTGTTATTGACTGCATTAAATTCTGCACTTCATTTAGTTTTTTTATTGTCTTTCGTGTCCATTAAACCGAGAAGGCTGCAATATCTTTGCCTACGATTACTTCGCTGGCTTTGCGGCGAAGCCTTATTGATTAAGATTGGCTTGTTTGGGTTTTCCGAGAAAATCTGACTCCGCTGCTTGCCAAGCTGTTTGAAAAAATCAGAGGAAATAGGGTTCTATCTCCTCTGATTTTTTATTTAGCTATTAAGTTTGAGACAGAGATTACCGTCACCTTTGTATCCTTATTATCTCTCCTAATTATCATCTAAATTAAATATCTATAATATTTGAGCAAATTTTAATTCTTCTATTTCGTCTTTCAATAAATTTTTAAATAAAACTCCTGCAAAAAATCCGTCATTACTAAACAACAATACATTATTTTCATCTAAATTCAAAAATTTATGAATTTCTATACTGGATATAATCAGACATAAATTTAATCCATCAAAAAAAGCATTCACATCTCCTTCATTAAAAATTTGATATTTGGTTTGATTAAAATTGCCTATATTAAATTTAGGGAATCCATTTTTTTCACTTTTTACTTTTATTACTTTATCAATTTTTTTTATTTTCTCATCTTGGAAAAAAAATTTAATATAACTAATTGAAGCATCCTCTTTATTTATAGCAATATCAAAAGGAGGTTTTTTACCATTTTCCAATAACCAATGAAAAGGATATCCATCTCTAGGGTAAACCTCCATTTTTACTAATAATAATTTTTTTCCCATAGACTCAAAATTACGATAAATTTTCTTATTTTTACTATCATAATATACATCCATCAATTCTAAATTCATCTAAAATACTCCTTATTTCATTAACGCATGATAAATTACTCCCGTTTCTGTATTTATTCCCAGTTCCCTACACTTATAAAATACCTTCCTACTGGCGAACTAGCTAACTGCACCATTGCCTCTTCTACTGATGCATTAAAGCTTGATAACATAGCCTGACTTCTAATTCCTGTGGACCAACTTTGGTTACCAAATCTAGTAATGTATTCTCCCATATGTTCTGTTGCATTGGAATTCACCCAAAGAATACGCTGTCCATTCTGTATTTGAAAAGTAGCAGGAATAGCTGTTCCTGATATATTGGCAGCGGTAGGAGTTATTTTATCCCAAACACTTCCTGTAGCAGCTATACTCGAACCAGCCTTTACCCAACTTCCATTATATTTATACAGAACAGCTCCACCAACAACTACAGATATTGCGCCAGTAGCTACTATCGTGGAATAATCAACCGTAGGAAGATTTTCTAAAAATGAGTTTTGAAAGTTAGAACTTGCTTCTAATTCTTGTGCTTGATTAGATATACTTTCTAATAATTTTGAATTGATTGGGTCTGTCCAATCAATCAAATTAGGATTAATCCCCATGGAATTGAATATTTGATCTTGTGCTTCATCAATTCTATCCCAATAAGCTACTTTTTCCCAATCTTCTTCGTCTATAGCTTTTTGTCGTTCTTCCTTTTGCCAATGAGACAACCAATTATTTCTTACTTCACTAACCGCCACACCTGCACCAGTTTGAGCATTTCCTCCGACTACTTTTGCGGCGGCTGCTCCTACGATGGCTGTCGCCCATTGGAGTACTGCTGGGTCTTTTATGTTTTTCAGTTCGTTCATTACTAGTTGGGTAAGTCCTGCACTAGCTGCGCCATCGGCAAATTTTCCTCCGCCTACTTTGGACATGATTCCGCCTAGTACCATATCTAGTGCTGCTTTTTCTGGACTTCCTTCTTTCAGTCCTAAGTCTCCTGCTGCTTTAAATGCGACTTCTCCAAATAGCTGTGCGAGTTCTTGTTGCTCTTGTACAGTTTTCTTATCGAAGATTTTATCTAATGCATTTAATGCATTTTGAGTATCTCTGCTTAGTCCACTTAAATTTTGCTGTGGATTGCTTCTGATTTCGATTGTTCCATCTGCTATTGCAGATTTTGTTGTAGATTCTGCTTCTCCACTTGATGATGTTCCGATTACTGGTGTTAGTCCCTGATTTTTATAGTTAGGATCATCTTTATCGTATTTTCTGCTATCATATGGAAAAATCAGAGGAAATAGAGTTCTATCTCCTCTGATTTTTTATTTAGCTATTAAGTTTTAGACAAAGAGTACCGTCATCTAGTCTAAAATGATATCATCTCAAATATATCATTTTAATTATAGATCCCCATATAGTCCTTGTAGTATAAACATATATATTAGTTGTGTTATTTTTATTTATTTTAATATGCAATTTATATCCATTTTTTTCTCCACTAATAAAATCATTGTCATAATTAAAATTATCCCAACCACAGACTTGGGCTTTATGTAAATAAAAGTCTATATTTTTATTTGCATAAAATTTACAAAATATAATATTATCTCCTCCTAAAATAGATATTTTATCCATATTAAGAATTTTACTTTCTTGAGGAATACCTAGAGCATGTAACTCAGATATAAGGAAAACTTCATCTTTTTCTGTAAATTTATTATTATATAAATTTATTATATTGCTGAAATATAGATAGCCAAATAATAAAATTATCCCCAAACAAAAATATTTTATATATTTTTGTTTCAAAATATCGCCTCATTTCTTATTTTTTTCATAAATACCAATAGGTCTATTAGCAACAATATCAAGTAAAAATATTTCTCCTTCATCCTCCTGCAAACTAACTTCTATTGAATTATTATTTTTTTTCAATAAATATTTATTGTTCTTTTTTATTTCTTCATATTCTTCAAATGCTATATTACTTTTTAAATAATTTATTTCTTCATCAAAGCTACCTCTTTTTTTATAATATATTTTTATTGAATAAACACCCCCTAGCCTATTTATAATCTTTGCTTTTATAATGTCATTCTGCTTAGGCAAAGAAATTTCATAAAAAATATTTATTGTTTCATTTAATGCTCTTTGCTTTAACGCTTCTTCATCATAAGTTTCTTTTACCATCAATAAAATCATCACCGTTATAACTAAATAAAACAATCGTTGTATCCAACTAAGACGATTCCACACTAAATTTTTAAAATACGATCCTAAACTCATGAATTTACTACCTCTTCTTTTGAGCCTAAATATTTCGTCCATGAAATACCAATGCCAGCTTCTATATTTGATGTAACCCCCTCAATAACAAACGCATATCCATCTAAGTTATAAGATTTACTAATAGTTCCAAATACAGAGACCGTCCCGCCTGCAGACAATCCTTTCATCTGCTCAATAATGATATTTTGATCAGTAACGATGTTTCCTTTTGGATCTTCTAAATATCCCCTTCCCGCAGTTACACCTACTGGAAATCAAGATGCACTCATATCAATACTGCCAGAAGAAAACGTCGGTTCCCCTTCCACATTAAATATAATTGCATAATCGCTATATCCTAAACTTAGTCCACCACCTACAGCTGTCACATCACAATACCCTTTTTCAAGCCTTGAGACATCAATATCCGCTAAAGATCTTCTCATTTCAGGTACATACTCCCATAAAAGATTATTTTTCGTTGCACTTGCTGCAACGCTTCCACCTGTTTGCGCATTTCCATGAGTAAGTTTAGCGACTGTTTTTCCTAGGATATAGCTTGCCCATTGCATTAGTGCAGGGTCACCTAATTTAGCAATTTCATTTATAAAAATTTCATTTACAGCACCAGATATAGCACCACTTTTAAAGTCACTCCCACCTAGTTTTGCACTAGTTCCTGCCACAGCCGCATGAAGAATAGCTTTATATACACTTCCATCATCCCATCCCAATTCTTTACTGATCCTATGTATCTCATTATTGGCAATTTCGCCAAATAACTTAGCTAATTCTTGTTGTTCCGCTACTGTTTTTCTATCAAAAATTTTTTCTAATGCATTTAGTGAATTTTGAGTATCTCTACTTAGCCCAGTTAAATCTTGGTCTGGATTGCTTCTGACTTCTATCGTTCCATCTGCTATTGCGGATTTTGTTGTGGAATCTGCTTCCCCACTTGAAGTTACTCCTATATTTGGCGTAATTCCTTTGTCTTTAGCTTTTGCATTTGGTCTCGTATCTACATTAATTCCACTACTACTTGAACTATATTCTGCCTTATTTTCTATATCAGAATATGTAAGCGTATCCGTGCTAAGTTTATTTTTACTCGCATCGGCTTCACTTGCAATGACTGCACCTTTTAAATCGGTATTTTTACCAACTTTGATATTGAAACCACCTTTGCCTGCATAGATGCCGGCTTGGTCGGTTACGCTTTCGTAGTTGGAGTTGGTTTTTCCTTTATTTGCACCGCCTGTGATTCCTGCATTTTGGTAAGTAGCGGACAAATCTTTTGCATGGGATACATCTGTACTAAAGTTAAAT
>NZ_CBDNNH010000012.1:0-179549 GCF_965318445.1 Anaerosinus sp.
TTTATAGAATGAATTTTTAGTAATGCTTAGCTCAGAACATATTTGAGAAATACCTTTGCCTCCTAGCAGGTATGCTTCAATTGAGCTCACTTTTCCTTCTATTGAAATCTTTCCTTTTCTGCCCATGAAAAATACTCCCTTCATAGAAACAGTTATATTATTTTAACTGTCTACTATAAAAGGAGCATATCAAAGACTTAGTGCAGGCATAAATGATAGAAATTCCCATGTTAAGATTGATTCTAAAAGAATGAAGACATCACTAGTCGTTCTAGCGATGCCTTTATTTTTAGTTGCTTAATTATATTTTTGTTGAAGAATTCCCTCTGTAAAACAATCCGCCATCATTAAGGCTTCCTGTTCAATTTGATCAAAAATTTCAACGCTGTCGCAATAACGATTGGTAAGGATCGCAGCAGCCTCATCTTTAGTTAATCCTAAATGTTCATACCACATTGCCTTCATTTTCTTTACAGACCAATAAGGATTGATATGGTTGAGAAAACAAACAATGTCATCTGCATTTTCATACCATTTGCATTCTTGGCGACTTGCTTCCTCGATATTGCCTATTTTTGCTGCATTGACTAAATTAGCTGCAATAATCAGATGATCGCGGATTAGACCACCAAATTCATTTGCATTTTTTCTCCCATAATAGCGGCAAAAAACTTCCGCAAAATCAGGTGCATTGCGCAGTAGACGACTTGATGAGCAATCTAAATCGGGTAAATTGAACGCTATCCCCATGATTACGATTCTAGTCCAGTAAACATGCTGTTCCCAAAGAAGTCTAAACTCATTATTTAATTCAATATTGCACATTCTATCATCCATAAAATTAACTTCCTTCATTTTTTTATACTGTATCATATGCAATTGTTCGCTGCTTGTTCTGCTTAAGATTAAAATTAATTTGGAAATTATTACTTGTACCGTATGATAGTGAAATATAAAAACAAAAAGCTCAAGTATGATACTTTTGTACCAATGCCTGAAGTTTTTTGAATTAATATTTTTCACGTATTTTTATATGCGTAAAATACAATTATAAATAAAAAGAAAAAACCGCTTAAACCCTTATAAACTAAGGACTGGAGCGGTTTTGTTTTTATTCTTCATCGTTTGGAAGTAGCACTTTGTGAGATAAATTAATACGCCCTTGACGGTCAATTTCAATGACTTTTACTTCAATTTCATCACCAATATTTACTACATCTTCAACTTTTGCGACTCTTTCTTTTGCTAATTGCGATATATGAATAAGCCCTTCTTTACCTGGTAATATTTCAACGAAAGCACCAAAATTCATTATGCGATTTACTTTTCCTTTATAAGTTTCACCAACTTCAATTTCCTTTACAAGTCCATTAATTATATCAATTGCTCTTTCTGCGGCACTAACATCTACGGCTGAAATAAATACTTTACCATCGTCTTCAATGTCAATACTTACCCCAGTTTCATCAATGATTTTCTTTATCATTTTACCGCCAGGTCCAATTACATCTCTAATTTTATCAGGATTAATTTGCATTGTTATAATGCGAGGTGCATATGGTGAAAGCTCTTTATTTGGCATTGGCATAATTTCTAACATTTTATCAAGAATAAAAGCCCTTCCTCGTTTTGCTTGTGCTAAAGCAGTTGCTAAAATTTCTTTTGTTAATCCAGCAATTTTAATATCCATTTGAATTGCTGTTATACCCTCTGTAGTTCCTGCAACTTTAAAATCCATATCCCCTAAAGCATCTTCCATGCCTTGAATATCTGTTAGAATAGTATAGTTATCTCCATCTTTTACTAATCCCATAGCTACTCCGGACACCGGACGTTTAATTGGAACGCCTGCGTGCATTAAAGATAAGGTGCTACCACAAACACTTCCCATTGAACTAGAGCCATTAGATTCTAAAACTTCTGATACTAAACGTAAAGTATAAGGAAACTCAGCAACACTTGGAATAACCGGAACTAATGCACGTTCTGCTAAAGCACCATGGCCAATTTCTCTTCTTCCAGGACCTCGCGATGGTCTTGTTTCTCCCACACTAAACGCTGGAAAATTATAATGATGCATGTATCTTTTAGATTCTTCGGTACCTAGACCATCAATAATTTGCTCGTCGCCAATTGCACCTAATGTAGTAATCGTTAATATCTGAGTTTGCCCTCGGGTAAATAAGCCAGAACCGTGAGTACGTGGCAATATACCAACTTCGCAAGTGATTGGTCGTACTTCTTCAATTTCACGTCCATCAGGTCTAATTTTGTTGATAGTAATCATTTGTCGAACGGTCTCTTTTACAATTTTTTGTAAAATATATTGAATATATTTCAAATCATCAGGAAATTGTTCTACAAAATGTTCAATCGTTTCATTTTTTACGGAGGTTATATTTTCTTCTCGCTCTAACTTATCTGAATTTTTTATTGCAACTGCTAATTTTTCAGTAGCATATTCGCGAACTAAATTATTAATATCTTCAGGAACTTCAAATAATTGAACCGATCTTTTTTCTTTACCAATCGTATTAACAATTGTAGTTTGAAACTCAACTATTTTACGAATTGCTTCATGTCCGAACATAATAGCATCTAAAATTATTTCTTCTGATAATTCATTTGCACCCGCTTCAACCATCATAACTGCGTCATGAGAACCTGCAACAATTAAATTTAATTCACTTTCATTTTGTTGAGCTACTGTAGGATTTAATATAAATTGTTTGTCTATATATCCAACCCTTACCCCCGCGATTGGTCCATTAAATGGAATATCTGAAATAGATAAAGCACATGAAGCACCAATCATTGCAATTACATCAGGTGCATTATCTTGTTCTACGGACATTACTGTTGCAACAATTTGTACATCATTGCGGAATCCATCTGCAAAAAGCGGGCGAATAGGTCTATCAATTAAGCGACTTGCTAAAATAGAAGATTCACTAGGGCGCCCCTCACGTTTTATAAATCCACCAGGAATTTTTCCTACAGCATATAATTTTTCTTCATAATCAACCGTTAAAGGAAAGAAGTCAACACCTTCGCGAGGCTCAGCCGAAGCTGTTGCAGTGACTAAAACTGCTGTATCGCCATACTTTATTAATACAGCACCATTTGCTTGCTTGGCCATTTTTCCTGTTTCAATGATTAATGATCTTCCACCTAATTGCATTTCAAAACTATGCATTCTTTCTCCTCCTACTTATACCTATCTATTCTTCAAAGATTATCTTCGACATTTTTTTTAGTATTTCCTTTTTTATATAAAAATAACCATAAACAAATAAAAAAGCGGGAATTTTCCCGCTTTAAATTATTTACGTAAATTTAATTTTGCAATAATCGTACGATAACGCTCAATGTCATTTGTACGTAGATAATTTAATAATCTTCTACGATGACCAACCATTTTCAATAGACCACGACGTGAATGATGATCTTTTTTATGCTCTTTTAAATGGTCTGTTAAGTAAAGAATTCTTGCAGTTAAAATTGCAATTTGTACTTCTGGTGATCCTGTATCACCTTCATGTACGCGATATTGTTCGATTAATTGCTGTTTTGCTTCTTGAGTTAACATTAAAATACCCTCCTAGTTTAAATAAAACCTATAGCCAAGAATAAGTTGGAGAATCAATCTTCCTCGCCATGGTCATGACATAAATTAATACCTTAGATACAATATCATAAAACGCTTGCAAAGTCAAATCCAAAAATTTTTAGCAAACAAAATATCATCATTTATTTGCTTTTTTAAACAATCTATATTTGCAAAACGCTTTTCATTTCTAATTCTTTTAAAGAATTCTATATTAATCGTTTTTTTGTACAAATTATTATTAAAATCAAACAAATGAGTTTCTAGATGTTTACTATTGCCATTAAAAGTAGGATTGACTCCAATATTTGTTATAGAAAAATAGGTAGTATTATTGACAGTTGTTTTAGTTACATATACACCTGCGGCAGGTAAAATTTTTTCTGTAGAGTCCAATATATTAGCAGTGGGAAACCCCAATAAACGACCTCTTTGATCGCCTTGACAAACTGTCCCATAAAATGAAAAAGGTCTACCTAATAATTTATTAGCTAAAGTTATGTTCCCCTCTATAAGCAAATTTCTAATTCGTGTGCTGCTGACTATTATGTTATCGTAATAAACTTCGGGATGAATATAGGCATTGAATCCAAACTTAGCACCTAGCTTTTTTAATAGCTGTGGTGTGCCTTTGCCTTTATATCCAAAAGAATAGTTCGGTCCAGCAACTAAATATTTAGGATCCAAATGCTCGCACAAAAGTGATAAAAAATCTTCTGGTGGTAATGAAAGCAATGATTTTGTAAAGGGAATATTAAAAAGAATGTCTAATCCTATATTCTCTAAAATCTTTTCTTTTTCAAAATTTGAATTAATTTGAGGCGGGCAAAGATTTAAATTAATAACTTCTAATGGATGATTACTAAAGGTAACTACTACGCTGATTCCCTTGATCGATTTTGCTAAGTCTACTGCTTTGTTAATAATTTTTTGATGTCCAATGTGAATTCCATCAAATGTTCCCAGCGCAACTACAATATTTTTATACTTATGCTTTAAATTAGTTAATTCGGTATATATTTGCATAAATTATTTGCCTCCCTTATAAACGTGTTTACCTTAATTACTTTTAATATACTATAGTAAACAAGAAAATCAACCTCTAATAGTAGACCACTATCGAGTTTGATTAGAGAGATTTTCTAACTAACACTTTTTTTGCAGTAAGTGTTCCAGATAAATTGTCATATCTAGCAATCCCAATAAAAGACTTATCCATATTATAAACTCGAAATAGTTGTGCTTTATTTATTAAATCTATTTTAACTGAACGGCCTTCTTGAAAATCTAAAATTTGCTTGAGGGATAAATTAATACTAGGTAAATGTTTTACACTGTAGTCTACATCTAGCAGTATTGATTTTTTTTGTTCAGCAATTTCTTTAAGTGTATATGAATCATTTAATGAAAAGTCTCCAACTCTTGTTCTTGTTAGAAAAGACATAGTAGCTGGAATCATTAATTTGTGTCCAATATCCATACATAAACTCCTAATATATGTACCTTTAGAGCAACTTACATCAAATAATAATTTATTATTCCTATATTGTATAGGTAAAATTTTTTTTATTTCTACTTTACGACTAGGAACTTCAACTTTTATACCTTTACGAACTAAATCACATAATTTATTACCATTAATTTTAATTGCAGAATGCATAGGTGGTGTCTGTATAATATCACCAACAAAAGAGTTTAAAGTATCTGAAATGACTTCAAATGAAGGTAATATATATTTATCAACCTTTTTTACAATCATTCCTGTGTCATCGCCTGAATCTGTTTCAAAACCAAATGTTAACTCAGCACGATAACTTTTATCAGCCTCAGACATGTATTCAATTAATCTAGTTGCTTTTCCAATTGCAATAGGTAATACGCCACAAGCTGCAGGGTCTAAAGTTCCTGCATGTCCTACTTTTTTTGTCTGATATACGCGACGAATAAAAGAAACAACATCGTGTGAGCTCATTCCTGGTGGCTTTAAAACATTAACTAATCCATCACTACACATCTGTTGCTCCATTCTTCATCTGCTTAGCAATTGTATCAATTAGTAATTTTTTTGCTTCATTAATAGGAAGTAGTATACTGCATCCAGCCGCTCGTTTGTGTCCACCACCATTGAAAATTTTAGCAATTGAACTTACATCAACTGATTTAGATCGCATACTTACCCTGCATAAATTATCTTGTACACATTTAAATAAAATTGCAATTTCAACCCCATCAATGACTCGTGGAAAATCAATGAAGCCTTCTGTATTATCGCAAATATTTAAAATATCCTCTGTAATTGATAATACTCCGACTTTATTATCAAGAAAAAATTCTAAACTTTCTAATGCTTTAATTAATGCACGCATATTTTCTAAACTTTTTTTCTCAATTTTTTCGGAAATCATATTTGGTGATACGCCCGCTTCAATGAGTTTTGCCGCAATCCTCATTGTCGAAGCGGAGGTATTTGCATATCGAAAAAACCCGCAATCTGTCGCAATTGCAGTATATAAACAAGTTGCAATGTCTTTGTTAAATTTACATTTTTGTGATTCTAAAAGCTCAAAGATAATTTCGCCTGTCGCGGCTGCGTCTGCATCTAAATATAAATAATCTGCAAATTTAATATTAGAAATATGATGATCAATATTTAAAATTGGAGCCTGTACCATTTGAGCAACCTTGCCAATTCGCTCTATATCACTTGAATCTAATACAATTAGTAAATCAGATTTAATTATATTAGATGGTTTCTGAATTAAAGAGATATTTGGCATAAAATTAAATTTTTCAGGAATATCATCATCTAAAATGCAAGTGACATTTTTTCCACAGTCTTTTATATATATGGCTAAAGCAAGTAGTGAACCGATTGCATCACCATCTGGATTAATATGAGCAGTGATAATAATATTATCACTGCTTTTTATAATTTCTGCAGCTTGAGATAAAGTAATGTCCATAGGATTAATTGGCCTCATTCTTTTTAATTTTATCAAGTAATTCTTGAATATGTACACTATGATCTAAAGACTTATCTATCTGAAAAGATAGTTCTGGCGTACATCTTAATTTGATTCTGTGCCCAATTTCTCTTCTTAAATAACCTAACGAACTTTGTAATGCTGCCCAAGTATTTTTCACTTCTTCTTGACTTCCTAGTAAGCTAACATAAATTTTAGCATATTTTAAATCACCTGAAACATCAACCTGTGTGACAGTTACAAATCCAATTCTTGGATCTTTTAATTCCTGTAAAATTATTTTACTAACTTCTTGTTTGATTAACTCTTGGACTTTTTCTATACGGAGCTGTCCCATATTATGCCCCCATTCCATACTCTAATTATTTATACTATTTGGTTTGATTTGCTCCATTGTATATGCTTCAATGATATCGCCTTCTTTAATATCCCTAAACTTATCAATTGTGATACCACATTCATAGCCAGCAGCAACTTCTTTAACATCGTCTTTAAAACGACGTAAAGATTCTATGATACCTTCATGGACTACAATACCATCACGAATAATTCGGATACTGGAGGAGTTCGTAACCTTTCCTTCTAATACATAAGAGCCAGCAACTAATGCTTTAGAAAAATTCATTACTTGACGAATTTCAACTTTTCCCTGAATAACTTCTTTATATTGTGGAGCAAGCATTCCCGTCATTGCAGCTTCTACATCGTTAATTGCTTCATAAATTACACGATAAGTTCGAATATCAATATTTTCTGTATCTGCAATTTTTTTCGCATTCGCATCAGGACGAACATTAAATGCAATAATTAATGCATTCGCAGCAGATGATAACATAACGTCAGATTCATTTACAGCTCCAACACCAGCGTGAATTACATTTACTCTTACTTCTTTATTATTATTTAAATTTAATAAAGATTGACGCAATGCTTCCACAGAGCCTTGAACATCTGCTTTAATTAAAATATTTAAATCTTTAATATTTCCTTCTTGAATTTGTTGGAATAAATCATCTAAGGATACTTTTTGAGAATGAGCTAGTTCATCACTACGTTTTTTTGCAATTCGCTTTTCAGCAATTGATCTAGCTAATTTTTCATCAACAGAAACTAAAATATCACCAGCTTCTGGAACATCAGCCAATCCTAAGACCTCAACCGGTGTAGAAGGTCCAGCCTTTCTTACTTTTTCGCCCCGATCATTAACCATTGCTCTAACTTTACCGACAGCAGTTCCTGCAATAATGGAATCTCCAATACTAAGTGTTCCAGCTTGTACAAGAACTGTAGCAACTGGGCCACGCCCTTTATCTAATTGTGCTTCAATAATAATACCTTGCGCAGCACGATTAGGATTTGCTTTTAATTCTTGAACTTCAGCAACTAAAAGTACCATTTCTAACAATTCTGTTATACCAATTTTTTGTTTTGCCGATACTGGTACCATGATTGTATCACCACCCCATTCTTCAGGAATGAGTGCATGCTCAGCTAATTGCTGTTTTACATGATCTGGATTTGCCCCTGGTCGATCAATTTTATTAATAGCAACAATAATTGGTACGTTAGCAGATTTTGCATGATTAATAGCTTCAATTGTTTGAGGCATAACACCATCATCTGCAGCAACTACTAAAATCGCAATATCCGTTACTTGTGCTCCGCGTGCACGCATTGCTGTAAAAGCTTCATGTCCTGGAGTATCTAAAAATACAATTTTTTTATTTTGGCAAACAACTTGGTAAGCACCAATATGTTGTGTAATTCCACCAGCTTCTCTAGATGTAACATGTGTTTTACGAATTACGTCTAATAAAGAAGTCTTCCCATGGTCGACATGCCCCATTACTGTTACAACCGGTGAACGTAATACTAGAGTTTTCGGATCATCAACAATTTCCGGAATCTCTGTTGGATCTGCTTCTGGTGGCAATTCTTCTACAGTAATATCAAAGTCAGCAGCTAAAAGGGTAGCTGTATCTAAATCAATTTCTTGATTAATTGTTGCCATAATACCTAGCATCATTAATTTTTTAATAATTTCGCTGACATCTCTACCTGTTTTTATAGAAAAATCTTTAACAGTAATAGATCCACCTAATTGAATTATTTTTGGTTTTGCCATTTCGATTGTATTTGGTTTTACTTGATTATTATGATTTTTTTTATTTTTATCGTTTTGATTGGATTTATTAAAATTTTTCTTTTTATTACGATTGTTAGTAGAACTTTGTTTATTATTCAATGTATTATTATTACCCTTACTATTAAAATTTGGTGACTTTTCATTTTTTTTATGGTCTAAATGGCTATTTTGCTTATCACTATGATTGGGCTCCGTAGCTTTTACATCTTTTTTTACAGCTGAGTTAGGTTGAACGATATTATTGGATTTTTTTACAGAAAAATGATTTTTTAAAATTAATTTTTCTGGATCTCCTACCGTACTCATGTGGTTTTTTGCTGCTGTAATTTCATTTTTCGTTAAAATATCCAATATAATTTTACTTGAAGTATTAAATTCTTTTGCCAATTCATATATTCTATATTTGGACATTGATCCACCCCCAATTACTCACTCTTATATAAATTAATTATTGCCTTTGCAAATCCATGATCATTCACTGCTACCGCCGCACGATATCCTTTACCAATCATATTACCTAACTCATCTTTTGTAAAAAGTTTTATTAACATTATATTATAATATTGCGCCATATTATAATATTGTTTATTAGTTTCATCTGAAACATCGTTTGCAACGATAAGTAGTTTTATTTTCCCGCTTTTTACTAGTTTTGCAATAGAAAATTCACCCGACGTTAGATTTCCAGATCTTTGTGCTAATCCTAATAAATTGGAAATTTTTTTTAACTTAGTATCATTCATTAGAAAAAATCCTTGATTGCAAATCATCATAAATGTCCTGACTAATTTGCATTTTAAATGATTTTTCTAAACGCTTTTCTTTATAAGCTTTACTAAAACATTCTTTATCATTACAGATATAGGCCCCACGTCCTGCTTTTTTACCAGATGTATCAATCAAAAATTCATTTTCCGGGGTTTTTACTATTCTTAAAAGTTCTCGTTTATTGTGCATAGTTTGGCATCCTACACACATGCGTTGAGGAATTTTTTTATTCATAGTTAAACCTCCGATGTTATTTCATCCATTTCTTGTGCGGCCTGTGATTCGCTTTTTATATCAATTTTCCATCCTGTTAATTTTGCTGCCAATCTTGCATTCTGCCCTTCTTTTCCGATCGCTAAGGACAATTGATAATCTGGAACAATAACTTTAGAAACCTTTTCAATTTCGTTGACTTCAACGGATAATACTTTTGCCGGACTTAGTGAATTAGCAATATATTTTACTGGATCAGCATTCCATTTTACAATATCAATTTTTTCACCTTTTAGTTCATCAACGATTGTTTGAACCCGCATACCTTTATGTCCTACGCAAGAGCCCACTGGATCAATATCTTCATCACGTGAATATACAGCAATTTTAGAACGCATACCTGGCTCACGTGCTACGGATTTAATTTCTACAATTCCATCATGAATTTCAGGAACCTCTAACTCAAAAAGACGCTTTAATAGGCCTGGATGTGTTCTTGACACTAAAATTTGCGGCCCTTTAGTTGTTTTCTTTACTTCAATTATGTAACTTTTTACTCTATCTCCATGTTTATATTGTTCAAAAGGTATTTGCTCAGACGGTGCTAAAATTGCTTCCGCTTTACCTAAATCAATAAAGACATTTTTTTGCTCAATTCGCTGTACGATGCCAGTTAAAATATCACTTTCTCTATTTGAAAACTCTTCATAAATGATTCCACGTTCAGCTTCTCGAATTCTTTGCACAACAACTTGTTTAGCTGTCTGGGCTGCAATACGTCCAAAGTTTTTTGGTGTAACCTCAATTTCAATTACATCCCCTACTTCGTAATTGCTATCAATTTTCTTTGCTTCAGATAACTGAATTTCCAAACGTTCATCTTCTATTACTTCTGCAATATTCTTTCGAGCAAAAACATGAATTTCACCAGTAATTCTATCTAGAGAAACGCGAACATTTTGTGCTAACCCAAAGTTTCGTTTATAAGCAGAAATTAAGGCTGCTTCTATTGCATCAAACAATACTTCTGATGCAATCCCCTTTTCTTTTCCTAATTGTTCAAATGCTTGCATGAACTCTGCGTTCATTTAAATCCCCCTTATTCAATTGTATATATTAAAATTCAACATATAGCTTGATTTTTGCAATTTTATCTCTTGGAATTACTTTGCTATCATTAATTATTAAATCAATATTTGTAAAACTAGTTAGTTTCCCTACGATAGATTTACTACCATCAATCGGTGCAAAAGTACTGATTTCAATCATATCACCTTTATGACGTTCTAAGTCTCTATCTTTCTTTAATACTCGATCAATTCCAGGAGAAGAAACTTCTAGATAATAACTTTCAGAAATTGGATCTAATTCATCTAGTTTAGATTCCAATTGCTCACTAAGGGATTGGCAATCTTCAATTTCAATGCCCCCAATTTTATCGATAAATACTCTCAAATACCAATCACGTTCTTTTACGTATTCAACGTCAACTAATTCTATATCTGTGTCTGCTAATAACTCAGCAACTAATTTTTCAACTAAATTTTCTATGTGATTTGCCACATAATCACCTCCCAAACTATATTTATTTTCCCTAATGCTAAATATCTTATACATAAAATTCCACAAAATAAAATACAGAGTATAAGAGTAAAGAGTGGGCTGTTACGCCCACTCTTTAAAACATCAATAATTCTCAATGCAAATATTATATCATTAATATTTATCATTTACAACCCATAGATAAAATTTATCCAAATAAGATAATTTGATCGGTTTCTGGTAAATGATCCAGACAACCATGTGCCTTTAAAATATCTATTGCCGTTTTTGAAATTTTAGCACGATTTTTTAAATCTTCAATAGAAGTAAATTCTTTTTCTTCCCTAGCAGCCACAATATTGTTAGCGGCTGAAACTCCTACTCCTTCTAACGATGCTAATGGTGGTAATAAAGAGTTTTGTAAGATAATAAACTTTTCAGGAGCTGAATCACGAATATCTACTTTTTCCAAACTATATCCACGTAAATACATTTCTAAAGCCATCTCTAAAACTGTTTGTAATCCTTTTTCCTTTACAGATAAATTATTCCCCATTTCTTCGAATTCTTTTAGCTTATCTTTAATGAAAATTTTGCCTTTTGAAATAATATCAGCATCAAATTCAGTAGCTCTAACAGAAAAATAAGCTGCATAGAATGCTAAAGGATAATGAACTTTACAATATGCAATTCGATAGGCCATCATTACATATGCTACAGCATGTGCTTTTGGAAACATATATTTTATTTTTTGACAAGACGCAATATACCATTCTGGAATGTTATGAGTTCGCAATTTTTCCACATCTTCAGCTTTAATTCCTTTTCCCTTCCGTACAGATTCCATAGTTTTGAAAGATAAAGATGGATCAACACCTTTATGAATTAAATACATCATGATATCATCACGTGCAGATATTGCTTCAGAAACTTTAGCAATGCCATTTTTAATTAGATCCTGCGCGTTGTTCAGCCATACATCCGTACCATGTGAAAATCCACTTATTCGAACGAGTTCACTGAAGGTTTTTGGTTTTGTATCGTCGAGCATCTGACGAACAAATTTAGTTCCAAACTCAGGTATTCCATAAGTTCCTGTTACACTTCCTAATTCTTCTGGAGTTACATTTAATGCTTTTGTTGAAGAAAATAAGCTCATTGTTTCTGGATCATCTAAAGGAATTGTTAGAGGATCCCGTCCAGTTAAATCTTCTAACATTTTGATTACAGTAGGATCATCATGTCCTAATATATCAAGCTTAACTAGACGACTACTAATTGAATGATAATCAAAATGAGTTGTAATTGTTGTTGAATTTTTATCATCTGCCGGATGTTGTATTGGTGTAAAATGATGTACATCCATATCACGTGGTACAACCATAATTCCCCCAGGATGTTGCCCAGTTGTCCTTTTCACTCCCGTACATCCATCGACTAAACTATTTGCATATGCTTTCCGTACAGTAAGTCTTCCTTCAGCATCAGAAAAATATTTACTAATATATCCATAGGCTGTTTTATCCGCAATTGTGGCGATTGTTCCAGCACGAAAAACATTATCTTTTCCGAATAATTCTTCTGTGTATTTATGAGCAACTGGCTGATAGTCGCCTGAAAAGTTTAAATCAATATCAGGAACTTTATCCCCATGAAATCCCATAAATACAGCAAATGGAATATCATGTCCGTTTTTGATTAATTTTTCATTGCACTTTGGACAGTTTTTATCTGGAAGGTCAAATCCGCCACCATAACTTCCATCGGTAATAAATTCACTATATTTACATTTAGGGCATAACCAATGGGGTGGCAATGGATTTACTTCTGTAATATCTGTCATCGTAGCAACAAAAGAAGATCCTACAGATCCTCGAGATCCTACTAGGTATCCGTCATCTAAGGATTTTTTAACCAACTTATGCGCAATAAGGTATAAAACGGCAAACCCATGTCCGATAATTGAATTCAATTCGCTTTCTAAACGGTCTTTTACTATTTTAGGCAAATCATCCCCATACAAAGTCTTTGCCTTAGTATAAGCCATGGATTTTATTTGCTCTTCGGCTCCCGGAATTTGTGGTGAATACAACTCATCAGGAATAGGTTTAAAGTTTTCAATTTTATCAGCAATTAAGCGTGTATTATTTATAACTGCATCAACAGCTTTTTCTTTTCCCAAATAAGAAAATTCTTCCAACATTTCTTCTGTAGTTCGCAGATATAATGGCGGCTGATGGTCGGCATCTGAAAATCCTTTACCGGTCATTAAAATTCTCCGATAAATCTCATCTTCAGGATTTAAAAAGTGTACATCGCAAGTTGCTACTAATGGTAATTTCAATTTTTCGGCGATTTCTGCTACTTTTAAATTAATTTTTCTTAGCCCATCTTCATCTTGAATTTTTCCATTTCTAATTAAAAATTCATTATTGCCGATTGGCTGAATTTCTAAATAATCATAAAATCTAGCGATTTCTAATAATTTATCATCACTCTCGCCATTAATAATAGCTTGAATTAATTCTCCAGCTTCACATGCTGAACCAAACAAAAGCCCTTCTCTATATTCTTCTAGTATTTTTCTAGAGACCTTAGGACGTCTATGGAAGAATTTTAAATGCGATAAAGAAACTATTTTATATAAATTTTTTAATCCAATAGGATTTTTAGCTAAGATAACAATATGATTAGATTTATTGATATCTTGTTCAAATAGATATCCTTCCATTCCGTAAATCACTTTGATTCCAGCTTTTTCTGCAACATCACAGGCCTCTGGGAAAGCCTGTACTACCCCATGATCAGTAATTGCAATCGCGGGATGGCCCCATTTAGCAGCGGTATTAATTAGATTCTTAATGGAGACAACCGCATCCATATTACTCATATGAGTATGTGCATGGAGCTCAACTCTTTTTATTTCAGAAGTGTCACTGCGAGTATTTGTAGAAAATCTTTGCATGCTATCAACAAACATGATATAGTCATTTGCATATTTATCATGCTGAACACTGCCTTTGATTTTTGCATAAAATCCAGATTTTATATCTTTTAAAATTGGCTCTAAAGTTTCCTTATTATCAAATATTCTTTTACAGCTAATTCCACTAGTAGCATCTGCAATATCGAATAATAATAGCTGCCGTCCTGTACGTAATTCTTTTACTTCAAGATTTACTATTTTCCCAGCAATAACAATATTCCTACCCTCATCTTGAATGTCAGAAATTATTTGCTCATTTTCACGAATTGGTTTACCAAAAATAACGACTTTATCTGTATTTGTAGTTTTTGCTGTCAATTCTTTTGTAGTATCGTTCTTTAACGCTTCTATATATTCTGGGGTCATAATATCATCAATAAAATCTTTATGTGGCTCGCAATTTTCTTGTTCCGTAATGCAATCAATTTCTATTTCCGTATTAAATTTTACTTTTATATAACTGCGAATTCGGTGAATAACTAAATGAGCAGTTAAAATTTCTTCTGCTAAATCACCATAAAGGTTTAATGTTAGCTTTCTACCATCAAAATTTCGCTTACTATTTAATAGTAAATGTTTGATTGTTGAGTTTCCTTCAGCAATATGTTCAATAAATATTCCCCAATTATTTTCAAAAAACAATTCGATATCTGCGTAAATAACATTAATTTGAACATTACTTATTTTATAAAGTTGTTGTAATTTTACAGCAAGCTCTTCAAAGAACTGTATAGGAATATTTCCATTTACAATAATCTCTATCTTCCAAACAGATTTCTCTATATCAAGTAAAACTTCTTGGATTTTACAATCACTTAAATCAAACCTTTCCTTGCTAGAAAGGTCTGTATTATGAATGATTTTTTTTAGTATATAAGGCTTATTTGGTCTAAGTGAATATGTATACATATATACCCCGCTTTTCGCATCGGTTATGACATTAAAATGTAATCACCTTGAATAAATTTTTATTCAAGGTGATGTGTATCGTTCATTAAAGTAAGAATTACATGATCTTCATAGTGCTCAATAATATTTAAAGCCGTATTATCTTGTTTAATACTCCAAACATATTTCAGTGGCATATGTAAAACTCCCGCTAATATTGTTCGTATTGCTGCACCGTGAGAAACAATAACAATATCTTCATTCTTATGTTTATTGATAAGATTTCTAAGAGCTGGCATTGTTCTCTGTTGAACATCAAAAAAGGATTCACCATCTGGAATACAAATAGCTTCGGCATCCATTGTAAACTTTTGAAAACAGCCTGGCCATTTTTTATTAATTTCATTATACGTCATTCCTTCCCATAATCCAAATGAAATTTCTTTAAAAGCAGGAAGAATTTGAGGTGATAAGTGGTGAGGCTTTGCAATAATTTGACCAGTATTTATCGCTCTTTTTAAATCACTTGTATAAACAGCAGCAATCTTTTGCTGTTTTAGTGCTACAGATAGAGCTTCCGCTTGCAAAAGCCCTTTTTCAGTTAAATCGATATCTGCATGGCCTTGATATCTAAAAGATAAATTCCAATGTGTTTGTCCATGCCTAACTAAAAATATTTTTGCCATGCTACCTCCTAGCCTCAAAAATAGTTTTTATTTCTCTTAATAAAATCTGGTTTTCTGCCTCTGATTTTACAGCTATACGGACAAAAAAATTATTTAGTCCAGGATAATTGCTGCAATCTCTAATCAATATATTCTTTTTCATAAGTAAAGTTTTCAAATGCTGTGCTTCCATGGTTTCATTTAAAATTTTTAATAGAATAAAATTTACCGACGGATTATAAATTTTTAGATTCGAAATATTAGCTAATTGATGAAAAAAAGAATCTTTAGATTTTTGCACGAATTGCTTTGTTTTTATTTGATACTCAATATCTTTTAAACCTGCAATGCCAGCTTTTTGTGCCAAAACGTTTACATTCCAAGGATCTTTTGCTAATTCTAACTTTTTTATCAGTTGCTCTGACATTGCAGCAAAGCCCAAACGCAAGCCTGGAATTGCATAAAATTTGGTTAAAGACTGTAGAAGAATTAAATTTTCAAATTTATCAAGCAGTGACCTAGCTGTGTACAGTGAATCATTTTTAACAAAATCTATAAAAGATTCATCTAAAATAATGTAGCAATTTTCTTTTTTCGCAGCGATAATGATTTTTTCAATTTCTTCTATTGTGAGTAAATTTCCAGTTGGATTATTGGGATTACCAATAAAACATAGGTCTATATTTTTCAATTTTTTTATTAGTGTTTCTGTCGGAAATAAAAAATTATCTTGTTCGGATAAATAAAAATAGTTAATTTTCGAATGAGCTGCACGAGCTGCTCGCTCATATTCCGAAAATGAGGGCGCAAGAATAAGGGCTTGTTTCGGTCGAAGCACATGACATAATATGTATAATAATTCAACAGCTCCATTACCTATAATGATTTTTTTCTTATTGATCTGATAAAACTCTGCAATAGTCTTTTTTAAAGAATAACATGCAGGATCAGGATAGTGAATGATTTCTGCAATCGAATTTAGAATTGTATTTTTAACCTGGAACGATAATCCAAGCGGATTAATATTGGCACTAAAGTCTAAAACTTTTGCTTCAGCAGAAGTTTTTCGCAAAAAACTATGTATATTTCCACCATGAATAAATTTATCTTGGTCCATATGATTTTACTACCACTCCTCCTGAAATGATCTGTACTTGTTTGATAAAATGAACGCTTGGAAAAGCTTGCTTAATAAAAGCTAAACAAGCTTTCATTTTCCCTTGACGAACTTGATCAAACATCATACCTAGAATAGTACCACTATGTGCGATGCTCACCCCAATCCCATCGTATTTCGCATTAATTTCAATAAATTCTTGTAAATAAGGCTTATATAAAATTTTCTGATTGGCTTTTGCACTTAACGTAGCACCTTGCCCAATAAGCGAGGAATTGCCTTCATAGATTCCTTTTTTTATCATTTTTAAGGCTTGCTTAATTTCAAATTCTTTAGATTGATTCAATAATCTTAAATCATTTCGTGAATTAAATTCTAATGTATTTATTTCACCACCTAAATCAAAAATTAAAATTGAAATGGGTGGACAACTTCCCAAGGTAGCTAATTTCATTCCATTTATATGATCAAATAAAACAAGATCTTTATAGAAAATCCCATCCGTTGGTTCTATTTGCGCAGCGATTTTGGCAATTTCATTTGGTGTCAAAATTTTTCCAGTTGCTATAGCTACAGCTTGACAAATAGCACTAATATCAGCACTACTAGAAGCCATTCCCTTTCCTTTTGGCAATTGTGAATATAATGATAAAGAATAGTGGAAATCTGAAACTTTTAAATATTTTAAAGTATTATATAAGGCTAGTTCAGCTTTCGGTTCTAAAGAGAAACTATTGTTGTTTACCTGAGACATTGTAACGATAACGTTAGAATACATATTAATTGGACAACTGACAAGAAAATTCTGCCCATCTAAGGTCCCTTGAATTAACTCTCCACAAGAACCAGGAGCTGAAACACATATCTTCATACTCATCTCCAATCTACTTTAAAAAAGCTAAAAGTACAATTACTTCGCTAAGCTCAGTTATCGCACCATAGACATCTCCTGTTAATCCGCCTAACAATCGAGTAACATATCGACAAAAAAAGATCGTAAAAAGTCCTGTAATCACCAAACTGAAATAGGCTTTGATTCCAAATGGCAATACTAGAAATATAGTAAATATAAATGCTATCCATAGAGTTTTTTTTGTAACATATTCAGCAAAATATCTTCCTAATCCTTCACGTCGAGCATAAGGAAATGTCGTTATCCCTATAACCATCATAAATCTTGCTATAACTGGCATAAGAAAAACAGTCGTGACAATTTGATTTGTTTGCGCGATTTCAAAGAATAATGACCATTTAAATAACACCAATAGTACAAAGCCAACAATCCCATTTGCACCAACACGACTATCCTTCATAATCACCAGCATTTTTTCACGGTCTCGCCCAGAAAAAATTCCATCCATCGTATCCATAAAACCATCACAGTGTAATGCGCCAGTGAAAAAAACCCATAAAAAAATCATTGTTGTTGCATATATTACTTCTGAAATGTGAATTCCTAAAGTAGGCAAATATTCTAAAATAAGATAAGTATATAATGCAAATAAAATCCCAAGCGCAGCTCCTACTAAAGGAAAAAATTTTACACTTCCACTAAAATTTCTTGCTGACCATTCTTTTTCTTCAATTAATCGTAATCTAGTTAAAAACTGTAATCCAGTAATAAAATGTCGCATATTTTTTAACCTCGCCAAAAATAACCTATTGCTGCTACCCAAACTAAAAATAATATCGTTACACCATACATAATGTAAATCGTATGGGTAATATGCATTGGAAGTAGTTCGTTTTTCTTTTCTCCCATATACGCCCGAAAAGAAGGAGTACCAAAGTAATAATTTAGTCCACCAAGTTGAACTCCTAATGCTCCTGCTACTCCAGCCTCACTATAGCCACTATTGGGGCTAGGATGTTTTTTCGCATCTTGACCTATTGAACGATAGGCTTGCTTAAAATCAAACTGTAAACAAAATGCAACAATGATAATCATAATCGCAGTAAGTCTCGCCGGAATATAATTAAATAAATCATCTAATTTAGCTGCGAACATGCCAAAGTCTATGTATTTATCATTTTTATAAGCAATCATTGAATCTAAAGTGTTTACTGTACGATAAAAGACAGCAAAGACTACACCGCCAATAAAATAATAACATAGTGGCGAAATAATTCCATCCACAATATTTTCAGCTATTGTTTCCACTGTTGCACGTGTAATATTGGCTTGATCAAGATTTTTTGTATCTCTGCCGACAATCCAACCAACTTTTATTCGAGCGTTCTCCAAGTCATTACGTAATAAATAATTTCGTATCTCAATTCCAGCTTGCGCTAAACTGCGTGGCGATATCGTAAAGCTTAATAAAATGATATTAGCTAAATAAAAAATCCATAGATTTAAATTGTACAAATAATGTAAGAAACTCCAGGTAATACTCGTTACGATTGTTAAGGCGGAAATTACCAAAAGCACTCCAGATAAGCGTTTTTTCGTTTTTCCATCAGAACTATTTAATAAAAATTTTTCTAAAATAGAAATTAAATTACCAATTAAGACTACTGGATGAAACTTGCTACGCGGATCTCCAATAAAAATATCAAATATAAATGCTAGAACAGCTATATTGATTATCATTTTATTACTCCATTATTTTATGAATTAAATCCATATTTAAATTGTTTCTTACTGTATTTGCTAGTCTGTTATAGCTTTGCTGCTTTTGCGCATATTGATTTGTTATTTGTTGTAGCGGTTCAAGATTTTTACGTTTTCTCAAGGCATTTAATAACGAACGACGATATAGATCATTATCAAAGATTCCATGCATATAAGTTCCTAATACCAATCCATCTTCACTGATTAATCCATCTTGATAAACTTTATTGCTGATTTGATTCGTAATGGAAAAAGCATGGTTTGTTGTATCTAGAAATTCTGTTTTACCCATATGAATTTCATAACCATTTAATACTTCATTTACCTCATTCATTCCTAAAAAGCCTTTTCCGATATAAGATGCAGTTACCTGATAAGTTGATTTGCTTTTAGCAAAAATTGTTCGTGTAGTAAGTAGTCCTAGCCCCTGAATGCAATCAATTTCCGATTCCATATGATGTGGATCAAGAATTTCTTGACCAAGCATTTGATAGCCGCCACATATGCCAATCACCGGGATAGATTTTTTTAAAGAATTCTTAATTTCTTGCGCATAGCCATTTTCATATAAATAAGATAAATCTTCAATTGTATTTTTAGTGCCTGGAAGAATAATTAAATCTGGCTCGCCAATCGGCTCGCCTTTTCCAATGTATTTAACTAAAACATCAGGTTCATTCGCTAGACTGTCAAAGTCCGTAAAGTTTGATATCTTCGGCGTCTTAATGACTGCAACGGTAAGTTCAGCAGATTCTTTAGGGAGATTTTTATCATTAAGCGATACAGAATCTTCATCATCAATTCCTAAATTATCTAAATATGGCAATACACCAACGACAGGTTTTCCTGTTTTTTCTTTTAAAAAATCTAAAGCTGGCTGAAGCAAACGAATATCACCGCGAAACTTATTAATAATAATTCCTTTTATCAAATCGCGCTCATCAGAGTCTAATAATTCTAGAGTTCCAACAATAGAAGCTAAAGCACCACCACGATCAATATCAGCAATTAATAACACAGGGGCATTTAACAATTTTGCCACGCGCATATTAACGATATCATTTGCTTTTAAATTGATTTCTGCTGGGCTACCTGCACCTTCGATTACGATTGTATCATACTCACGATCAAGTTTTTGTAGGCAGTCTTTTACCGTGCTTAAAGCTTTTAATGAATAGCCATTATGATATTCATTAGCCGTCATATTCCCTATAGGATTTCCCATCAAAATCACTTGAGATCTAGAATTTCCCGTTGGTTTTAATAATACAGGATTCATTACCACTTGCGGCTCTAATCCAGCTGCCTCAGCCTGAGCAACTTGGGCGCGTCCCATTTCTTTGCCATCTTTCGTAACATAAGAATTTAATGCCATATTTTGCGCTTTGAATGGAACAACCTTTTTCCCATCTTGAAAAAAAATTCTACACAAAGCCGTTGTCAATACGCTTTTGCCTACATGAGAACTCGTTCCTTGTAACATAATATAGTTAGCCATTGTTTTCCCCCTGCTCTGCTGCTAGTTTCTTTATGTCAACAGCAATACCACTAATCACCCAATAAACTTCATCTGCTCTGGCCGCAATCAACTGATTAATTTTCCCGGCAAAATCTCGATATTCACGTGCTAGAGCATTCTCAGGAACAATTCCCATCCCGACTTCATTTGTGACTAAAATAATATCTGTATTATTTTTTTTTGCAGTTTCTAAGATTTTTTCAAATTCTTTAGCAATGCCGTTATACTTTTCCGCAGAATTTAATCGTGTATCACTCGATAATAACAAATTACTCAAATATAAAGTAACACAATCGAATAAAATTACATCATGTGCTTCAGAAGCATTTTGTACACTAGCTTCCGCATGAAATGGCGATTCATACGTCTGCCAATTTAGCGGTCTCCGGTTTTTATGCACTTCTACCCGCAGTTTTATTTCTTCATCATAAATTTGTGCCGTAGCGATATAAGCAATTCTCTCACCGATTTTTTTTGCATATTCTTCGGCAAAAAAACTTTTCCCGCTTCTCGCACCGCCAGTTACCAATATAATTTTTGCTGCCATTTTATTTTCCTCAACCTCTTAAGATTTACTTGCAAACTCTTTACACTGTAAGACAAATTTTTTTGCGAACTGTCTATTGCCAATAAAATGCAAGTGTAAATAAGAAGCAAGAATATTATCTTTTGCGTATCCAGCTTTATATTGGATTCCAGTTCGCACCTTTTTCATCTCAAAAGCCCAAGCAAAATTATCATCTATTGGCTCAGTTGATGAAAAATGGAATTCATGTCCACGCAATAAGTCACCCTTGTTCGCTAAGATATTATCATTTAAGCTTTTCGCTTCAACGTAACCCACCGTTTGCAGTTTTGTATTTAATTTACACCGCGCAGGAATAATATTTACCATCGGATGGATTCCGTTAGAAAAATCACAAAGTGATGCCGTTAAATACATAAAGCCACCGCATTCAGCGTAAATAGGCATCCCAGACTTGCTTGCAGCTTGGATACTTTGTTTCATTTTTTGATTGTTCGCCAGCTGCTGGGCAAACATTTCAGGGAATCCTCCACCAAAAATCAAGCCGTCTACCTCTGGGATTTGGGAATCTTGCAAAGGGCTAAAGTAAACAATCTTTGCTCCTAAAGTCTCTAAAACCTTCAAACTCTCCTCATAGTAAAAAGAAAATGCTTCATCACAGGCTACACCAATGGTAACCTCATAGGAATCTTCTAAAAATTTTGGTTCAGGATGAGACGTGCTTAAAGGAAGACTTTGTTTTGCTAAATCAATCATTTGCGGTAAATCAATTCTGTCTTGAACAAAGGATGCAATTTTATCGACTATTTTACCAATCTCATTTTCTGTTGTTGGTACCAATCCTAAATGGCGTTCAGGAATAACTAATCCTGCATCACGATAAATTGCGCCTAGTACAGGAATCTTAATTTTCTCCATTGCATGACGAATAATCGTTTCATGCGATAGAGATCCTACTCGATTTAAAATAACGCCTCCAATATTGACAGAGGGGTCGTAGTTTTTAAAACCTAAGGCAATTGCCGCTGCACTATCGCCCATTGATTTAACATCTAGAACTAGAACCACAGTCGCCTTGAGTTTTTTTGCAATTTCTGCTGTACTGCTAATCCCATTTTTTCCGCCATCATAAAGCCCCATCACACCTTCAACAATTGCAATATCTGAGCTCTGTGAGGAATTGATAAAAAAGTCTTCTAATTCCGTTTCAGACAAAAGCCAAGTATCAAGATTGTGAACAATTTTCCCACTGGCAATTTTATGATAGCCTGGATCAATGTAGTCAGGTCCGATTTTATATGCTTGCACTTTAAAGCCTTGCTTTTTCAATGCAGCAATTATTCCCATTGTAATCGTAGTTTTTCCAGAACCACTATGCGCTGCCGCAATAATAATACGAGGAATTTTACAAACAGACATCATGAACTCCCTCTTTATCCTTTTTATAACATATATAAAATTGCATTTGTAATCGCAGCTGCAATCGGACTGCCGCCTTTATTTCCACGAACGGTGATATATGGTACAGGTGAAGTTTCCATTAAATGCTCTTTAGATTCAGCAGCACCAACAAAGCCAACCGGCACACCGATAATAAGCGCCGGATAAATTTCTTCTTGTTGCATTAAATGTAAAATTTCAAATAACGCCGTCGGGGCATTACCAATTGCTACAATAGAGCCGTTTAAAGCTTTTCCAAAAGAGCGTACAGCAGCCATAGAGCGAGTAATTCCCTCTTCTTTTGCTTTTTTCGCTACTTCTGGATCAGCGATCAGACAATGAACTTGTCCACCATATTCAGCTAAACGCTTTTTGTTTATTCCTGTCCTTACCATCTCAACATCAGTATAAATATCAGCTCCATTTAATAGCGCCGCTTTTGCCTTGGAAATTGCATCTTGATGAATTTTTATAATTGGCGCATATTCTGGATCACCTGAAGCATGGATAATACGGGAATACACCTTTATTTCTTCTTCGGACAAATGATACTCTTTTAAATATGGAGCAATAATTTCCATACTACGACGCTCTATTTCTGAAGGAATTGTAATAAAATTCATGAGTTTCTCCTTTTTATTGATTCATTTTATTTTTCTCTAATAAGTAAATCACTTCTTCTAAAGTATTGGCAACTGTCTTGTACGCTAATTTTGGACGTGCAATCATAATAATTGGAATGTTTAGCTCAATTGCTGCACTGATTTTCGTATCAGTACCTCCAACCGCGCCGCTATCCTTTGTGATAATCACATCCGCTTGATATTTCTTATAGAGCTCTCGATTTAATGTCTGAGAAAAAGGCCCCTGCATTAAAATCAACTGATTTGGCATAAATCCCATAGAAAAGCACTCATGTAATACAGTTTCATCGGGCAAAACTCTCGCCACTAAAAAATATTCTTTATTTCCAAGTAGTTTAGCAAAATACTTTAAATTACGGCTTCCTATTGTTAAAAATATTCGTTTTCCTATAGCAGCAGCCAAGCTTACCGCTTCATCATAATCAGTCACAATAGACATTTTATCATAACTTGGCAGGGCTGTTTTAGCCCGTTCATACCGAATATACGGGATATTCAATGTCTCACAAATAGCTAATGATGTTTTGGAAACATTCATTGCATATGGATGTGTTGCATCGATAACTGTTGTAAAACTATGCGCAACAATAAAATCACGCATAGTTTTAGCATCTAATACTTGAGATTGTACTTTTATTTCTAGATTTTCATAGAGAAATTCACCGTATTTGCTAATTACAGAAGCAGTAATTGAAAATCCAAGTTGCTGTAAAGAAATTGCTAATTCACGTGCATCTTGAGTTCCTGCTAAGATTAAAATCATAATTGATAACCTCTAGGTGTTATCATATATTGATCTTCTATGTACGTCTTGCTGTTCCCAATAATGACCAGGGAGAACATATCAATATGCTCTTGGGTAAAATGCTCTAAATCGGATAATATCACCGCTTCTTCTTCGCGCGTTGCACTATGAACGATGCCAACTGGCGTTGTCGGTGCTTTATACTTTAACATAATTTCGCGAATTTCTTGGATTTGATTTACGCGTTTAATACTTTTAGGATTGTATAAAGCAACAACAAAATCACCTTGAGCAATCAATTCCGCTCGTTTTTTGATTAATTCCCACGGTGTAAGCAGATCACTTAAGCTGAGTACTGCAAAATCATGCATCAATGGAGCGCCTAAAATAGCTGCGGAAGCATTTACTGCACTTATTCCAGGAATAATTTTAACTTCTGGACGTAAGGATTTTTCTTGCTGCATGACGAGTTCCAAAATCAAACCAGCCATGCCATAAATCCCAGAATCGCCGCTGGAAATTACAGCTACGTTTTCACCATTAACAGCTGCTTGAACAGCTAATTTACAGCGTTCAATTTCTTGCATCATTGCAGTTCCAATAACTTTTTTTTCAGCTAATATTTTTTCAATTAACTTTATATACGTATTATAGCCTACGATCACATTCGCATCAGTTATTGCCGCTAGTGCTTTTGGTGTCATATGGTCAAAGGACCCCGGGCCGATGCCAACTACACTTATTCTTCCCAAGCGATTGCTATTGTTGTCTTTATTAGTTTCGTCTTTGGTAATACTATTTTTTTTGATTGACTGGCAATCATTGCTGCTGCTTCGCATACATTTCCAACTCCTATTCTTGACTGAACAAATGCTGAACATTCAAGTTTATATTTATCAATTGCTTGCTTTAATTCATGATTAGAATAAAAATAAACTGGTTTATTTATCCTTTTGCAAACTGTTAACAATCCAGTTTCATCCTTTTTTACGATAGTACTTGCAAAACAACGAATTTGCTCTATCGTAATATCTGCTATTTTACAAGCCTGTGTAAGTGAAGAAAAAATTTCTTCCTCGGTTACTCCTTTTCGGCAACCAATCCCAATAACTACTTTACGTGGAGATAAAATCAATCCATTCGATAACGAAAAATCTTTCTTATCCGTTATCAACACTTTTATTCCATCAGGTAAAGTTTTTTTGCTCATATCAATTGGAATTAAATTAAGCTGCTTTTCTTGTGCTTTTTTTAGATACAATGCAAAATTCTCCATCGTTTGATCGATAAAAAAAGGAACTGACGCTTGGTTAGCTATCGCTAAATTTACTTTTTTAAGCATAGTAAAAGAAGCTATCGTTAAATTCAAATCAACAGCAACCATATCAGCGGCGACTTTGTTATGCACATCTGTAGCAGTTGTAATCACCGGATTTGCCTGAACTGTTTTCGCAATTTCAATTGCCAAACGATTCGCTCCTCCAAGATGTCCGGATAATAAGCTAATGGAATGATTCCCCATCTCATCTAGTACAACAATCGCTGGATCCTTTTTTTTATGCACGATTAAGGGCGCTATGATTCTCACAACAATTCCCGTTGCCATGATGAAGATAATGCCATCATACGCTTGAAAAATATCACTTACTAATCCCTTTAAGGAGTCAAACTCTACACCGAACTCTTTCTTTGTGCCTTTTTTACAGAACATATCCGCGTTTTTTCCCCGGCTAATTTTCTCTGCTAGCTTTACTCCAGTACTCGTCAATGAAATAACAGCTAATTTCATTTTGCATCTCTATACATATGGGCAAAATCAGGTGCATATAATCGTGATAGTTCATAATTGCTATCTAAACATTTGCTAACGACAATCATCGCCGTTCGCGTAATATCTTCATCTTTAATTTTTTCAACAATTGTACTTAAAGTAGCACGAATAATTTTCTCCTCTGGCCAAGACGCCTTTTGCACAATCGCAATTGGTGTATTCGCTTCATAACCGCCTTCAATTAAATCAGCAACAACTTGATCAAGCATATGTACACTTAAAAAGATACACATTGTCGCTCCATGCGCAGCCAAACTTTTTAATTTTTCTTTTTCAGGGACAGGTGTTCTTCCTTCATTTCTAGTAATAATCACCGTCTGTGAAACATTTGGCAATGTATATTCTTGTTTTAAAGCTGCTGCCGTTGCTAAAAATGAGCTAACACCCGGAATAACACAATATTCAATACCGCATTTGCTTAATGCATCCATTTGTTCTTGAATTGCGCCATAAATGCTAGGATCACCAGTGTGTAGCCGCACAACCATCTCATTGTTTTTCACGCTTTTTTTAATCACTTCGATGACTTCACCTAATGTCATTGAAGCACTATTATAAATTTTACAACCTTGTTTTGCAAAAGAAAGCAGTGCTGGATTTACCAGTGAACCAGCGTAAATAATAACGTCTGCTTCACTTAATAATCTTTGTCCTTTTACTGTAATGAGTTCAGGATCTCCAGGCCCTGCACCGATAATATATACTTGCATTGTTATTACCTCCTATTTTTTAATTTTGTACAAGAAATAATCGTAATTGGATTTTGTGCTTTTCCCATATGATATCTACCGATTGCATCAAATCGTGTAATTTGTGCAGAAAAGGTATTGTATGAATAATTTTCCGTTTCTTTTAAAAATTGTAATGCTTCATACATTGTTTCAATTGTAATTGCATTGATAATTAGACGTCCGCCAACTTTTAGTTTATCATCAATAAATGTTAATATTTCTGACAATTTTCCGCCACTACCGCCGATAAAAGCTACATCACAACTTGGCAAATCTAAAAGGGCTGAAGGCGCTTCACCTAAAATCGCAGTAAGGTTCTTCGCCTTAAACTTAGCCGCATTTTGCTGAATTAAATCAATTCCCTCGCGATTGCGCTCAATCGCATATACATGACCGTTTAGTGCTGAAAGGGCAGCTTCAATAGATAAAGAACCAGTCCCAGCTCCAACATCCCAAATAATACTATCAGGATTAATTTGGGCCTTAGCAATTGTTAGAATACGAATTTCCTCTTTTGTCATTGGTGTTTTCCCACGAATAAATTCATGATCGGGAATTCCTAGATGATACATTATGCTATCACCACCACTATACAATTTTTATATTCGACGGTAGAAGCAGCTTCTTGCAATGTCATTGTCACAATAGATTCATTCTCATAAGATAAATGGTTACAAGCGTAAAGCTGCACATTTTGGGGCCAATCATTTTTTAAAAGAAGGCTAGCAATCGTAGCACTTGTATATTTTGAATCAGTTAAAAAACCAAGTTTGCGCCCTTTTGAATACTTAAGCCGAGCTAAATCAACCTCTCTCCCATGTAAACTAATTAAATCCGCATCATGCCAAGGGAGCGCCAATCTAGCAAAAGCAAGCTGCATAGAGCTTATTCCCGGAATAACCTCAATACAGGAAAATCTTTTATTTAAAGCTGCTAGAAAGCTATAATACCCTGGATCACCTGAAACCATCACTACGACATCTTGGCTTTTTAAATTTTCCTCAATAAAAGCAAGTGCAGCTTCGATCTCACCTGTAATTGCATGAGTTAGCGCCATTTTATTTTGAAATGAGCTTAACGACCGTTTACTGCCAACTAAAACCTTTGCAAAATCAATCGTTTTTTTTGCAATTGGTAATAAATAATCTTCTGATCCTGGGCCTATACCAACGACAATTATTTTATGTTCCACCCTAAAACTCCTCCGATTTTTTTTGCATTTTCATCTATTCCTAAAATTGTACCATCTAAACTGGTGATAACAGCGCCAATACAAATTTCATTATAAACGTAGCGCATTGCTCGATAACTAATTCTTTGTGCAATCAGATCATAAATTCCTTCAATATGATTTTCTTCTAAAATTTCAATTGCAGCTTCTGTCGTAGTCGTACTTAAAATATCTCTAACTACTCCTGTAGATGCTCCTAAAGAAGCTGCATACACCGCTAAAATTTCAAGACGAGCATCTGCAACTCTATTATGTGTATGAAAAATCCCACCGGCAACTTTAATTAATTTTCCTAAATGACCAACAAATAAAATATTTTGAATCTTTCTTTCAGCTGCACTTTCCAGCATAAAGCCAATAAAATTACTAGTCTGTACTATTGCATCTGCCCTTACCCCAAAATTGTCAATACAAGCATCATATCCTATTTTCCCAGGAACAAAAATTAAAGTATCTAGCCCTTTTGCTTTAGCAACATCAATTTGAGGTGCCAATGAATCTTTAAAAGCTTCCTCTGACATAGGTCTTACTATTCCAGAGGTGCCAATAATGGACAATCCTCCCTCAATACCTAAAATTGGATTTAATGTTTTTTTCGCTAACTCAACTCCGCGAGGAATGATAATTGTAATTTCACAGCCATACTCTTCTTTTAATATTTCTTTTACTACATTGGTAATCATTTTTCTTGGTCCGGGATTCACCGCTGGTTGTCCTACTTTAGCAGCTAACCCTGGGCTAGTTACGATTCCTACTCCTGTTCCAGCTTTAATGATAATGTCTTTATGCTGAGCAGAGATGAGAACTTTAACTTCGATGATCATCCCATTTGTAATATCCGGATCATCACCAGAGTCCTTTCTAACAGCAGCAAATATTTCATTTTCGCTCTTTTTCTCCACATGTTCAATCGGAATCGAAAGTATTTCACCCGAAAGTGCTTGAATATTTACTGTGTTGAGATAGCTTCCTTTATGGGCTAGCAATGCTGCCTTCGTAGCTGCAGCCACACAGGTTCCTGTTGTAAACCCCGATTTTAAAAATTTTTTCAAAAATAAAACCCCCTGCAAAGGCAGAGGGTAAAAAAACGCAAACAACCACATATTAAAAATAACAGTTGTAGAAGCTTAATTACCCACCTGCCCATCATCCGTAGGTCGCTTATAAACAAGGCTGTTTATAGTAACGGTGTGCGTTAAAACAGGTAGGTCTCCTGGCTAAAATCATCATATCTTTACGCCTTCCCAGCAATCGCCAGTGGCATAGGTAAAGATACTCATTAATACAGTGGCGGGACCGCGCCGGTATCACACCGGACTTCCCTTTTAAGCAATTAAGCACCTGTTTCCTTAGTCATTTATCTTCTCTTATTTCAATATCTATAGATAAAATCCTGCTATATAATAAAAATTTACTTTATAAATCTAGTCTCTACTAGTATGAGTTTATTATCGACTTGGTTAATTATTGTAAGTTGATTTATCGTAGACTGTGGCAATCTATCATAATCGATATCTCTTAGAATAAAATAGGTTTTCTTATTCGTAAAAACTTTTTCTAAATCAGGAATAGATTTAGGAGAAAAAACTAGCTCATTGCCATAAATTCCACTATAGAAAGAAATTCCTGGGCGAAGAAATTTAGAAATATAAACATCGCTAGTTCCATCATATTGCTCTAAAAAAACGTTACTTACATGCTGACTCGTAAAATCAGGTGCAATTTTCGGAAATAATAAATTTACTAACACAGTAGAAAAAATCATCATTCCTACTACCTGACTTTTAAAAGCTATCTCAATATTTCGTTTTAAAAGAAAGAAAATCGTTACTAAGCACATCAGGATAATGGTAGAAGCTAAACTGATAAACCCAATCTCCGCTTGTGGCATTTCTTTTATCCCAATTGTACAGCCATAAACAAAAGTTGCCGATAAAAATAGTAAGCATCCAATCCAGCCCCAAGACCTTTTGGAACCAAAATAATTTCTACCGGTTAACTTATCAAGATACCATCCCACCAACATTGCTAATGCTGGAAACATTGGCAGTATATACGATACAAGTTTTGTTTTTGATATAGAAAAAAACAACAAAATGATTACTGCCCATAGATTTAGAAATAATAAATGATCAAATTTTCCATAAGAATCGGAAAAAGATTTATAGATAGATTGAAAAAGCAAAGTTATCCAAGGGAAAAACCCAACTAATAATACTGGAAGATAATAATACCATAATAGTCCACTAGGATGCTCTGGCGATGTAAATCTCGTTATGTTATGAAAACCAAGAAAACTATCGATAAATGCACTTCCATGCAAGCTATACATATAAATATACCATGGCAACGCAACCAAGCAAAAAATAATGCTTCCAGATAAAATTTTCATTTCAGATAAAAGATGAAATTTTTTTAAGCATACTAAGTACAAAAATACAATTACACCAGGGAAAAATAAGCCTATGGGCCCTTTAGTTAAAACTGCTAAGCCTGCAAAAATATAAAATGTATAATATTGTCTACTTAAAAATGCAAAGAGCGAAACCATTAAACAAAAATTTAATGTAATATCTGTAACAGCAGCTTTACCTAAATAAAAAAATTCAATACTTGTTACTAAAATTAAAGCACTATAGATTCCCACTTTATGATTAAATAATTTTTTCCCATAAAAGTATATTGCAATAATACTAAGCAAAGATAAAAATGCTGATGGGAATCTTGCCGCAAAATCATTTATACCAAATACTTGATAACTCATCGCAACAAGCCAATAATACATCGGTGGCTTATCATACCAATATTCACCGTAAATCTTTGGGGATAAAAAATCATTCGATAAAATCATTTCTTTAGGAGTTTCTGCATAGACCGGTTCATCAGGATCTAATAAAGGAAATCCAGATAAATTAGAAAATATAGTAATAGCAGCAATTATTATCATGATTCCAATTGAAATATTTTTATTTGTTGACATCATAAACTCCTTTATTATTTTAACTGTTTTGTTAAAAATTCTCGTCCAAAAACTTTAATTGTATAATAAAATCCAATAGAAAATGGCAAATATTCTGCAATCATTCTCCAGGCAACAGCAATAATCCCTACAGTTCCTGATGGTAAAAATTCATTAAATAATAAAACAAATCCGCCTTCTGCAATTCCAGATCCCCCAGGAGTTGGTGCAAAATAAAGAAGAATATTGAGAAAAATCATTCTTCCCATAACGATTGCCCAATTTACATCGACTCCCATACCTAAAAACAAAATAGGAACAACGCTATATAAAGCTAACAAACTTAAGCCCGATTCAACAAAAACTCTAAGCATACTTAATGGGGCACTTGATAGTAAAACGATAGCTCCTTTAATATCTCTATAAAAAGCATATAACATACGCCTTTTTGCGTATTTTAAGCGTTTTGAAAATTTAATTACCAGATAATCTGTAAATTTATTTTTTAGCGCCCAAATGATGAAAAAAGTCCCTAAAACAATAAATATAGATATTCCAATTAATACATTCGTAGAAATCCAGGGTAACAAACTGTTATCAAAATAAAAAATGATAGGTAAACATAATAATAAAAATAAAATAGATACGAGCGTACGTACAATAACAAAGACTGTAGCTTTTCCTGTTGGAATTCCTGCATTGCGTAAAAAAATTAATTGTGCAACTGCTCCACCTGTTGCTCCAGGAGTTAATAAAGCTAAAAAATAATTCCCGAATATTACCTGAACAGCTTGCTGTAACGTAATATGTTCATTAGAAGCACGGACTAAGTGCATTAATCGAGTTCCATCTAAAATCAATCCAATGATAACCAAAAAAATGGTTACAATAATTGACCAAGGTTGAAATTCTGTTAAATGACTTAACGTATTTATATCTACTGTAAAGTAAATAACTCCACAAGAAATAATGCCTAAAAGTAAGATAAGAAATAAAAATCTCTTATAAATTTTATTCATTCGCCAACGCTCCAAACGAAACCAATTCAATTTTATTATGTCGTAATGAGTTTAATAAATTTTTATCAGTTAATGCGGATAATTCTTGATCCCAATGATATTGCCAATCAAATAGTTTTCGCAACTCACCAGTATTATGCCCTGGATGAACCATGATTTCATTTACTCCATTGGGTAATTGGGAAATAATTTGGGCCAATGTAGCCTCATTCATATTTCCTCCAGCCATCATTCCCCAAAAATAATCAGGTGAAACAATATTTGCTTTTTTTAGTTTTTTTCTAGCGATTTGCGCAAGAAAACTCAAGCCACATTTTCCGATATATCTACCAAATGAAAACTCATGAAAAAAAAGATAATCTTCAGCGGGAATTCTAATTGCTTTTATTTTAAACTCTTTTGCAAGCGCAATAACAACATCGATCATCCCAGGAAGAACATGTAAATGTTGATGACTATCTAAATGCGTAATAGGTATACCTGTAGATTTTACTTTAGCAATTTGTGCATAAAATTCCTGATAAATTTCCGCTAATCTAACTGTTCCACAAATATATTTTTTTATAAAAGCAGGATAAGCCGAAGCAAAATTCCCCTCAGCATCAACTAAAGTAGAAATTTTTTTGGGCTCAAGGATAGGGCTTGCTGCAACTAATGTTAAATGTACTCCTACACCTACGCTATTTTCATTTGTATTAAGAAGATTTACTGCATGTTCAAATGCAGCGGCAACCGGCATAATCGATGTACTACTAATACATCCATGCATAGCCCCTTCCATTATTCCTTGGTTAATAAATTCGTGTAATCCATAATCATCTGCATTAATTATTAACTTTTTCATTCTATACTCCTCATTAATCAATTACCTAAGTATTATTTAACAAGTTCTGTATAATTTGCATATGCATTATGATTATGAATGGATTCATAATTTTCACATTCAATATCAAACCAATTTATGCATTCAAAAGTTCTTAGCGTGATGACCAGATCTCGAAGTACATCTTCGACAAATTTAGGATTTTCATAAGCAGTTTCTGTTACGAACTTTTCATCTTCACGTTTTAATAAGGGATAAATTGGAGAACAGGCTTGCCCCTCTAGTGCAGCTACTAAATCTTCAATCCATATTAAATCCTTTGAAGCATTATATTTTACTTTAACTTTCATTAAGCCACGTTGATTATGAGCACCATATTTTGATATCTCTTTACTACATGGACAAAGGGAAGTAAAAGGAACATTTACCCCTAAGATAAAATCTATATTTTCATCAATCGCTTTTTGCGCAATAAATGAACAATCTAAATCTAAAACAGATTTTTTCAGACTAATCGGAGCAACTTTTTCAATAAAATATTTGAAATCCATCTGTAAATATACAGTATTGGCCGATAGCTTTTCTAATGCATCATCTAATAAGGATTCTATATCATTACTATATATAGATTTTTGATTCCATTCACTTAAAATTTCAATAAATCGACTCATATGAGTTCCTTTATATTCTTTAGATAAATCAACAGTAAATTTTATTTTAGCTAAAACGCTTTGGCTTGTATTATTTTTACCTTTGATAAGAAAAGGTAAATGAACATCATTAACGCCTACTTTTTGTATAGAGATTCCTCTAGAATCAAAAATATTTTGGACATCTTTCAAATCTTTCACCTCTACTAAAAACCTATCTATTTATATATTCAATAGGGTCATTGACCCCAGCTTCCTCAAATCCACGCAATCTTAACTTACAACTGTCACAGATGCCACAAGCTTTTTCTTTTCCATTATAACAACTATGTGTATATTGCAAAGGCGCCATTAATTCCGTTCCTAATAATACAATCTCTTTTTTCGTCAAACGCAATAAAGGCGTTTCAATTTTTATATGTTTTTTATCTTGTATACTAGCTTTAGTAGAATAATCAGCTAAATTCTGAAACAATTGAATAAATTCCGGTCTGCAATCAGGATAACCTGAATAATCCAATGAATTTACGCCTATGAAAATTGTATCTGCTCCTATTGCTTCTGCATACCCTAATGCATAACTTAAGAAAATCAGGTTTCTTGCTGGAACATAAGTAACAGGAATATCTTTTCGTTCAATGTTACCGCACGGAACATCAATATTTTTATCAGTTAAGGCACTGCCGCCAATCGCATCCATATTCGTATCTATAATTAAATGATGTTTGACATTATAAAAATTTGCAACTTTTTTTGCACTTTCTAATTCAATCTTGTGCCGTTGATGATAGTTAAAACTAATCGGATATAATTCATACCCTTTATTATTTGCAACAGACATACATACTGTCGAATCTAATCCCCCAGAAAGTAATATAACTGCTTTCATTGTATACACCTCTTATATCACATCTATATTAACTTAATTTAACTTAACTTAACTTTATTAATCATACATTAACATTAACTAAATGTCTATCTATATCACGATTCCGACTTTAAGATTTAAGGACTATCCTTTCGCTTGGATAGCCCTTATCTTTTATTTTCGTAAATCCTCTATACTTTTAGCAATGTTATCGGACCCATAAATAGCCGAACCTGCTACTAAGATGTTTGCTCCAGCAGCAACTACTTGCGGAGCAGTTACTTTGTTTATCCCGCCATCAACTTGAATATCGATATTGAGATTTCTTGCTCTAATCATTTCTTTCAATTCTTTTATTTTCTTTAGAACCGAAGGAATAAACTTTTGTCCACCAAATCCGGGATTAACCGTCATTAATAAAACCATATCAATATCATCTAAAATTTCATTTATTGTAGTTAATGGGGTACCAGGATTCAGTGCAATTCCCACTTTCATATTATTTTCTTTAATATTTTGAATTATTCGATGTACATGTGGTGCTGTTTCGATATGAAAAGTAAAAATATCTGTGCCTGCTTTAGCAAATGAAACTACATAATCCTGAGGATTTTCTACCATTAAGTGCACATCAAAAATCTTAGTCGTTATTTTACGCAATGCAGCAATAACAGGAGCTCCTATTGTTAAATTTGGGACAAAGTGTCCATCCATGACATCTATATGTACCATTTCTGCCCCAGCTTGATCAATGTTCTTTATTTCCTCTCCTAATTTTGAAAAATCAGCAGATAAAATAGAAGGTGATATTTTTATCATCTTAAAATCCTCGTTTCGTTTTTTTTATTTCGTCCATTATTTCTACGTAAGATTGGTAACGATTTTCTGATATTGCAGCATGATCAACAGCATTTTTTATTTTGCATTGAGGTTCGTGAAGATGTAAACAGCTATTGAACTTACACGAACCTTCAACTTTATTAAATTCAGGAAAACATTCAGAAATTGCCCGTTCATCTAAATCATTAAATTCGGTAAGACTAAAACCTGGCGTGTCAACAACAAATCCATGCTCAGGCAATGATAATAATTCAGAAAACCGTGTTGTATGTTTTCCACGACCAATTTTATCACTTACCATTCCTGTCTTTAAATTTAACTTAGGATTGATTCGATTTAATAGCGTTGACTTCCCCGCTCCTGATGGACCAGCAAACACGGAAATTTTATTATTTAAAAGACTCGTTAATTTTTCTACTCCCTCATGACTAACATTCGAAACCTTTATCACCGTATAGCCTATTTTCTGATATTCTTGTACTAAAGTTTCTATTTCAGCACGATTTAATAAATCAATTTTCGTTAGACATATAATGATATCCAGTTCGGAATATTCGGCTAAAACCAAAAATCGATCTAACAAACTAGAATTAAAATCCGGATTTTTAGCTGCAAAAGTGATAATCACTTGTTGAACATTTGCAATCAAGGGACGTAAAAGTACTGATTGGCGGGGAAAAATATTTTCTATTATTCCTGTTTCATCTCCAAGTGAGGTGTATTGAACTTTATCCCCGACACACAATGAATACCTATTTTTCTTAAAACGCCCTCTTAATTTACACTCAATTACAGAGGTTTCCCCTTGGACGTAATAATAACTATTATATTTTTTTATTATAATTCCGTCCTTCATTTTATCGTTCCTCGCATTAGTAATTTTCTTCCTTAACTAAATTCCCATTCACATAAATTTGTACTCGATATGGTGAGCTTGCATTAATTGTTTTATTAATTTTTTCATTCGCATAATGTGTGTTTTCATAAACAACTTTGCGTCCAGATTTATCAGTTACAACAAATTGGATGGATTTTGCTCCATTAGGCTCCTGAGGAACAACGAAAGTAACTTGTTGTTCTGATTTATTATTTTTTCCGCCTCTCGCTACAACGAAATCAATAGTTGAACCTTCAGCAATACTCGTTTCTGCCACAATACTTTGCTCAACTACACTATCTGGCGATACATTATAATTTTCAATCGTAGTAATCTTACCTTTTTGTAAATTTAAAGCTTTTAATTTAGTCTCTGCCTCTGATATAGACATGCCATGAAAATCAGGAACCGTAACTTTCTTTTCTTCTTCCCCTTTACTGATTACAATATCCACGCTATATCCTTTCATTACTTGAGTTCCCTGTCGAGGATTCTGCTCGACTACAGTATTAACTTTTTGGTCAGAAAAAATTTCATCCACTCGACCTAACTGTAACCCCATATTTTTCAGTTGAATTTCTGCTTCTCGTTTATTTAAACCTCGTAAATCAGGGGCTAATGCAACCTCTCCGCCTTTACTTATATAAATCGTAATCGCGCGTTGCTCTTTTACTATTGCTCCAGCTTCCGGAAATTGAGAAACAACTTGTCCCGCTGGAACTTTATCGTCATGAGTTTCTTCAACAGTCACACGCAAATTTTTATCTTCTAACATGTGTTTTGCTGCGATTAATTGCTTACCAACAACATTAGGCACTGCCACCTCATTTGCGCTCCAAAACTTTCCATAAACCAAAAATGTTCCGATAAAAAAGCTAACAACTAAGAGAAGAAATAAACCTATAGGCAATTTATTTTTTAAAATTATTGATTGAAATTTAGTTGGTTTATTTTCTTTCCTACCCTTATACTCTGTTTTGGGCAAAATTTGTGTAGCATATAAGTCAGAAACATTTTCATAGCTGTCTTTCTCAGACTTTATTAAATTTTTTGCGATGTTTAAATCAGAAATCATTGCACTAATATTAACATACCGATCGGAAACTCTTTTTTCCATTGCTTTTAAAACAATCGCCTCAAGCAAATCAGGAATCTCTTTGTTAAATTCTTTTATTGATTCAGGATTCTCTTGAATTTGTTTTAACGCAACGCTAACAGGTGTTTCACCTTGGAAAGGAACTTTTCCTGTTAATAATTCATACATAAGTACACCGAGAGAATAAATATCCGACTTGTCATTTACGCTTTCACCTCGTGCCTGCTCGGGAGAAAGATAATGAACAGAGCCAATGACGTTTCCTGAATAGGTCATCGTCGAAGAGGTTACTGCACGAGCTATTCCAAAGTCTGCAACTTTAACTCTGCCGGAATCAGTAACTAAAATATTATGTGGTTTTATATCACAATGCACCAAATTATTGCTATGTGCATGTTCAAGTGCTTCTGCTATTTGAAGTGAAATATTTAATGATGCTTTTACAGATAAAGCACCTTCACGTTGTAATTTTCCTTTTAATGTTTCCCCTGATACGAATTCCATGACAATATAATGGACATCTTCAAATCTTCCAACATCATAGATATTTACAATATTGGGATGAGATAATTTTGCTGCAGCTTGTGCTTCTTTTTTAAACCTATTAATAAATTCATCATCATCAATAAAATGAGCGCGAAGAATTTTTATGGCAACAAACCGATCTAATAATTGATCATGCGCGCGATATACTTCAGCCATTCCACCGCCACCCACACGATCTAAAATAGCATATCGATCATCTAATATACGTCCTATCATCAGATACTCACCTCCTAAATTAAAAATCACCAATTAAGATAGCTGTAATATTATCCTCGCCACCTGCTGCTATAGCTTTTTCAATAAATATATCCAAACTTTTTGATAGATTACATTGATTTGTTAATATAATGTCTTTCAATTCATCGTCTGAAATAAGATTTGTTAATCCATCGGTAGTTAACAATACATAATTACCCTGATTAACTTTCATATATCCCGTATCGACTTCTAAGTCTTCATTTACGCCAACAGCACGTGTTAACATATTGCGCAACGGATGAGTCGGTATTGATTCCTTTTCAATTTCTCCTTTTTCCAATAAGTCATTTACTAAGGAATGATCTTTAGTAATCTGTCCTAAATTGCCGTCTTTTAAAAGATATATTCTGCTATCTCCTACATGCGCCCAAAAAATCTTATTGTCAATAAACCAGACAGCACTGACTGTAGTTCCCATTCCTTTATATAATGGATCCGCTAATGATTTATTATATATTATATCATTAGCATACAATATGGATAACTTCAATAACTCTCCATAATCCTCAACATATGTATGAATATGGCTATTAATATAATTTTTTATTTCTTTAATGACTAGGCTGCTAGCTACTTCACCAGCTAAATGCCCTCCCATTCCATCGGCAACAATATATAAATTAAATGCACCACATTCAAAATTATCTTCATTGGTTTTTCTGCTTAATCCAATATCTGACTTTGCATATGCTAACAATACTGATCACCTCTCAAATTCACAATAGCCTTTGTCCTTTTAATTCACTTGCTCATATTTTATAACAGTATTGCCCAATTTTATTATATCCCCATTATGTAGAACACAATGGGCATAAGATTTATCGTTTATTAGAATTCCATTTAAGCTTCCAGCATCGTAAATAATTCGTTTATCATCTTCATGCACAATATAAGCATGTAGGCGCGAAACACTACTATCAGATAACACTACCTCGTTGTTTATCATTCTACCAATATTAATTCGATATTTTTCAACAATAAAAACTTTTCCTCTATCTTGACCTTCTAAAATGGTAAAAACGGTTTTTGCTAATGAGGGTCGTTCCATTATAGATAATGGCAACTCTTCCTTATCAAAAATTCTAGTTCGCTGCTGCGTATATTCATCATCATCCTCTTGATTTTTTAATAAAGACTTTAATTTATCATTTATCTTATCAAAAAGCATTATAAACACTTCCCACATTAAAATAGATTTTAAGATTCATCCATAGATTTATTTCTTAATTGCCCACATGCGGCTTGAATATCTGCGCCCATTTCTTTTCTAAGCGTAACTGATATATGATTTTCTAGTAAAAAATTCATAAAGTTTGATATTTTCCTTTGTTCAGGGCGAAACCAGCCTCTTTCTTCAACAGGATTTACTGGAATAAGATTTATATTCGCTAGTTTTCCTTTTAATAAACCTACTAATTCTTTAGCATCTTCTATTGAATCATTAAAATCATTAATTAAAATATATTCATAGGTAATTCTTCGCCCTGTTTTTTTTGCATAATTTGAAGCCGCTAAAATCACCTGTTCTATATTATATTTTTTATTTATTGGCATTAATGTTGTTCTTATCGTATCATTCGCCGCGTGAAGAGAAACTGACAAAGTAATTGGGAGTTTTTCTTCTGCTAATTTATACATATTAGGAACAATTCCTGAAGTAGAAAGCGTAATATTTCTGTAGCTTAAATTTAAAATTTCTTTATCATGACAAAGCTTAATAAAATTCAGCACATTGTCATAGTTATTTAAAGGTTCTCCCGAACCCATAATTACAATACTATTAACGCGTTGTCCTTCTTTATTTAAAATTTTATTAATAAAAAAAATTTGAGCTAATATTTCAGCACCTGTTAAGTTTCTTATCATTCCATGTAAAGTAGAAGCACAAAAAGTGCATCCCATATTACATCCAACCTGTGTGGAAACACATACACTATTCCCATAATTATGCTTCATTAGAACGGTTTCTATCGCAACTCCATCATGATAGGCTAATAAAAATTTTGTTGTGTTTTCATCTTGTGAAATCTGTTTATCCACCAAATTAACTGTTTTAATAACAAAGGCTTCATTTAATTGCTCGCGCATTTTTAGTGGCAAATTCATCATTTGTTTGAAATCTGTAACATTCCGTTTATATATCCATTCAAAAATCTGTTTTACACGATATTTTTCAATTTTTAAAATTTTTAGAAGTTCATATACTTCATCTATATAAAGTCCAAAAATATTTTTTTTCAAAAAAACACCTACTTATTTTTTAGCATTCTCGCAATAAAAAATCCATCAACGTTATGAATATGTGGCCATAACTGAATCATTTTATTGTTTTGCTGAGATAAGTTTACATACTTTCTTGCATCATCAAGAATAAAATTCTCATGTGAAGCTAAAAAATCTTCGATAACTTTATTATTCTCTTCAACTTCTGTTGTGCAAGTACTATATACTAAAACACCACCTGGCTTAACAGCTTTTGCTGCACTGCTTAAGATTTCACCTTGTAATTCTGCCAACTCTTTTATTAATGTCTCTGTTTTTCGCCAACGTGAATCAGGTTTCTTTCTTAATACGCCCAGACCTGAGCAAGGTGCATCTACTAATACACGATCAGCTTGCATTGGATATTTATCACCAATTTGTTGTGCATCAATTAATTCTGTATGAATGATGGAGATGCCTAATCGCTTTGCATTTTCACTAATGATATTTAATTTTTGTTCATAAATATCGGTCGACAAAATTTTTCCTGTATCTTTCATCAAGGCAGCGATATGTGTGCTCTTACCTCCTGGAGCACTACATGTGTCAATGATAAACTCGCCTTCTTGCGGTGCAAGAACATGGGCAACTAACATTGAGCTTTCATCTTGTACTTGAAATAGCCCTTCATGTAGAGAAGCCATATTCGTCAATGTTGTATGTTTTTTACATAAAATGCCTTCCGGCGTAAGTAAAGAAGGAACAGCTTCTGCACCTTCACTATGCAAACGCTTTATTAAAGCTTCTCTTGTTATCTTTAATAAATTTGTTCGAATGGATAAATCAGGCGGACAATTATTAAAAGCACAGAGCTTTTCAGTATCAGCCTTTCCTATTTTTTTAATCCATCTTTCAACCATCCAAAGTGGATGATAGTATTTTAAGGATAAATATAACGCGCTATCTTCTTCTGGCGTTGGATATGCTGCTTTTTCAGGATGGCGAATTATATTCCTTAAGACTGCATTAACCAACTTTGCCGTTCCAATATGTCCATATTTTTTTGCTAGCTCTACTGACTGATTACAAGCTGCTGAATCCGGGACTTTATCCATAAATAAAATCTGATATGCGCCCATTCGCAAAATATCTTGAATAATCGGGGAGATTTTATTTAATGGTCGACTCATATATCTATTTAAAATCCAATCTAAAGTTTTACCAACTTTTATTGTTCCATAAGCTAATTCCGTAATAAACCTTCTATCCTGTTCATTTATTTGATGTTTGGGAAAAAGTTTATTTAATACAATATTAGCATAAGCTTGCTTTATATTAACATCATTAATAACTCTTAATGCTAGTTCTCTAACATTCATTTAGACACCTGCCATTATATTAAAAATTCTTTAATTGCTTTTTCTACTTCATTCACATTAACTCTTGTATTGTTACACGGACCAAAGGGTCTTTGATTCAACACCCCAATGACCGGTAATGGATATATATCTTGAATGCCACTAGTTAAATCACGCTCACACGCAATAGATAAAACTGCTTTAGGCTTCACTTTTTTTATTATTTGCCTTGCTAAAGTACCACCAGTTACAACAGCAAAAGAAAAGCCATATTTTTCAGATAATTTTAGTAAGTCGCCAATTTGACATCTTCCACATTTTTTACAATTTTTCACATCACGCGTAATTTTATGTGGACATGTTTCCTCCTGTAAACAATGAGGTGTAACTAATAATAAATTTTTAGCATGAATCTTAATACCGCGGTTTCGAATAATTTGATTGCTAACTTCAATAAAAGAACGTTCAATCTTTTCTTTATTTACATCTATCACTTTCCCAATTATAACAGCCATTGGAAACAAAATATTTATTGCTGCCCATGCCTGTCGATGAAAACATTGGATTGTTGGCCATCCTAGGATTGAAAAAACAATCCCCATAAATCCAAAAGAAATCGAAAATAAAAGCGCAATTAAAATTATTCCTAAAATAACTGGCAAATGTTCACTAATATTAGATAAGCCTAAAAAACTTATTTTCCAAACCCCATAGGTGGAAATTGAAGTGATTAATAAACTAACTGAAATTAATATGATAAATAATCTCTTTTTAGGTCGATTTATCGCGTTTATCAAACCCTCACCTACTTATTTTAAAACATCATTTAGCCTAATCCCATGACCATTTATATAGTCTTTTGCATGCATTCGACGTTTATTCGCCGGCTGAACTTCCATAATTTCAAGCATGCCTTCACCCGCCGCTACAATAAAACCATTTTTAGTGAAATCAATAACCGTTCCAGGCTCATAGCTATGAGGTTCTTCATTAACAACTTTACTTTTCCATAATTTCAAAACAGCCTCTTTGTTCATACAATAGCTTCCGGGCCAAGGCGATAACCCACGAATTAAATTATGTATTTGTAAAGCATCTTTATCCCAGGTTATTTTTTCTAATTTTTTTGTTAAGAGCGGTGCATATGTAGATTTACTTTCATCTTGTTTTACTCTGGAAAGCTTATTCATCTGCAATAACGTTATCGTTTCTAATAAAGTTTCCGCACCTAAAATCATTAATTTATCATGAATAACCCCAGTGTCATCTTCATCAGCGATGTATACGTCTTTCTTTAATAACATATCCCCTGTATCAAGACCAACATCCATAAACATAGTTGTTACACCGGTTTTCTTCTCCCCATTAATTACAGCCCAATGAATCGGAGCTGCACCACGTAACATCGGTAGTAATGACGCATGAACATTAATACAACCTAAAACAGGTATATCCAAAATTCTTTTTGATAAAATCTGTCCAAAAGCAACCACTACAATCAAATCTGGTTGTAAACTCTCTATGAGATCTTCAAACTCATCTGTTTTAATCTTTTCAGGTTGCAAAATCGTTAAATTTACACTGCTTGCAAATTCTTTTACTGGTGAATAAATAACTTTTTGCCCACGCCCTTTGCGACGGTCTGGCTGGGTAATTACTGCGAGTATCTCATGATTTTTATGCAAAGCCTTTAAGCAAGGTACTGCAAAATCTGGTGTTCCCATAAAAATAACTTTTAACTTATTCATTATTGCTTACCTCTTGAAATACTTTTTGCTTTATCTATAAACAGTATACCCTCTAGATGATCAATTTCATGCTGCATTGCAGTTGATAATAATCCAGTTGCCTCAATTCGCACTTTTTTCCCGCGACGATTTAAAGCTTCTACTACGACTTTATCGTATCGTTCTACTTCACCAAAAATATTAGGAATGCTTAAACAACCTTCTGTATCAATCTTTTTTCCTTCTTTTTCAATAATGATGGGGTTAATTAACTCTATAATGCCTTCTCCAACATCAATAACAACGACTCTTACCCCTTCTCCAACTTGAGGAGCAGCTAAGCCCACACCATTTTCATGATACATCGTTTCTGCCATATTATCTAACAATCTTTTTACTGTTTTATCTATTTTTTCTACAGGGCTACATACCCTTTTTAATATACTATCTCCAGCTTTTTTTACTTCTAAAATAGCCACAATAAACTCTCCCTATTTTATATTAAATTCTCTTTAACTATAAAATTTTATCACACTAGACGAAAAAAATCCATGACATCATCAATCTGTCTGTTACAATGAATTCATTGGGTCAACATCAATTGTAATATCCTTCCTTTTATCTAATTCATTTTCACAAAGAAGTTGTTTTATTTTTCCCATTTCCCTACTTTTAATTAGAATATTCATTTTATAAATATCTTTTACCTTGACAACATTAGCACTAAAAGGCCCTATAATATTACATTTTACTGATTTCATCATTAAATGGAGCTTTCTAGCTAATATCTCAGCTTTTTTTATTAATATTTCTTCGACCATATCAAAAATTATAATTTTCAGCAATTGGTTGTAAGGAGGATAGTTTAAAATTTTTCGAAAGTTCATCTCTTCATGATAAAAACTTATAAAATCATGTTCTTTGGCATGCGTAATCGCATAATGGCATGGATTATACGTTTGCACAATAACATTTCCTTGATTTCCATGTCGCCCGGCTCGCCCAGAAGCTTGAGTTAAAAGCTGAAAGCCTCGTTCAGCTGCTCTAAAATCAGGAATATTAATTGTAGAATCAATACTTAAAATAGCTACCGCTGTTACATTTTTGAAATCATGTCCTTTTGCTACCATCTGGGTACCTAAAAGTATCTGATATTTTTCTTTTCGAAAATCATCCAGAATTTTTTCATATGCCATTTTTTTAGTTGTCGTATCTCTATCCATCCTTAGCACGCTTGCATTAGGAAATAGCCTGCATAATTCTTCCTCTAATTTTTGCGTGCCGGTTCCAAAGTATTTAATATATCTACTATAGCAATGCGGGCACTCTTGCGGTACTGTCTTCACCGAGTCACAATAATGACAACGTAAAATACCACTAAAGTGGTAAACCATTGGAACATCGCAATGATTACATTTTATAATATGACCACATTCTCTGCATAACACAAATGTAGAGTGCCCACGTCTATTTAATAAAATAATAATTTGTTCTTTATTTTCGAGAGTTTTCTTTATTAACGCATACAAATCATCTGATAGAATTGATCTTTTGCCTTTCGCTAATTCATTCCTCATATCCACTATATGAACACTAGGTAAATTGGAATTATTTGCCCTCTTAGGTAATGATAGCAACTTATATTCGCTACATTGAGCTTTATAATAGCTTTCAAGCGATGGCGTAGCACTACCTAATAATAAAATTGCATTTGAATAAAACGTTCTCATTTTTGCCACTTCACGTGTGTGGTAATAAGGTCGTTCTTCTTGCTTATATGAAACTTCATGTTCCTCATCAATAATAATGACACCAAGATCATCAAGAGGCACAAAAACTGCTGATCTAGCCCCAATAACTATACCAACTTCTTTATTATGCAACCTTTCAATCGCGTCATTACGTTCTTCAATAGATAATTTACTATGCATTACAACGATGTCATTTGAAAAATTTTCTTTAAATCTTTGAATCATTTGACTTGCTAAAGCAATTTCAGGGACTAAAATGATCGCCTGTTTATCTAACTTTCTAATTTTTTCTACAATATTAATATATACTTCTGTTTTACCACTACCAGTCACTCCATATAATAAAAATGTATCATGTTTTTTCTCGTATATTTTTGCAGTGACTTGTTCAATAGCATTTTCTTGTGACGGATTTAAAGATTTCTTTACCATTTGGAAGTGATAATCTTTGTAACTATCTCTTAACACTCGCTCATTTACAACGTGAATAAAGCCATCTTTCTCTAATGCATGAATTACCGAGGAAGAAAATTCCATTAATGTCTTTCGTGGAAGTTTTCTTTTTGTTAGCATTAGGTTTACTAAACGCAGTTGTGCTGGCTTATTTTTTAAATATATGCTCGGCTCTTTATCGCAAAATTCATTAATCATAACAAATTTTTCGAATTTTTCTTTCACTCTACTTCGGACTTTATATACTTTTTTAATTTTCCCCTCACTTAATAGTCGCTCTAGAACTTTTTCCATGTCATATGTAGGAAAATACTTTTTTAAGCAATTCATATTAAGCGGTCCATTTGCTTGCAAATATTTATAAATACAACAACAATTTATCCCATTTTCCTCTAATGCTATCGCCTCATAAAATAAATCCACGCTAATACTTTTCTTCCCAGGGATAAAAAGCCTCATACTTTCGCCTAGACTACATAAGTAATATGACGCTATCCATTTAGCTGTATCTATCATCTCTTGATTAAACCAAGCACTCTTGTCAATTACAGCAACCACTTCTTTTAATCCATCACAATTTTCAACAAAAGCGATTTCAACTACAAAACCCTCTAAATACTGATGTCCAAAAGGTACACAAACTCTCCAGCCAATATCAAGATAAGAAAATTGGTCGGGAACAATATAAGAATATCCTTTTGCAATCGTTTTTATTGGCATATTTATAAATATTTTTGCTACTTTATTCATCTTTTCACCATATTATCAAAATAGTAAAGGGACTCTTTTGAGTCCCTTTAGCATAATTAATTTAAAGCTTTTTTTAAAATCTCAACTTTGTCTAAGCGTTCCCAAGGTAAATCAACATCAGTACGTCCAAAATGACCATATGCCGCTGTTTTTGCATAAATCGGACGTCTCAAATCTAGCGTCTTAATAATTCCAGCTGGACGAAGATCAAAATTATCTTTTACTAACTGAACAATTTTAGTTTCCTCAATTTTAGCAGTCCCAAAAGTTTCAACCATAATTGAAACTGGTTTAGCAACACCAATCGCATAAGCAATTTGAATTTCACATTTATCAGCAAGTCCTGCAGCAACAATATTTTTCGCTACATATCGTGCTGCATAAGCTGCAGATCTATCAACTTTCGTAGGATCTTTCCCTGAAAAAGCTCCACCACCGTGACGAGCCATACCACCATAAGTATCAACAATAATTTTTCTTCCAGTTAAGCCCGCATCACCCTGTGGACCGCCAACAACAAAGCGCCCTGTAGGATTTATATAATACTTAGTTTCATCATCTAGTAATTCTGCTGGCACAATAGGTTTAATCACTTTTTCAATAAGATCTTTTTCAATTGTAGCTAAATCTACTTCTGGACCATGTTGAGTAGAAATAACAATCGTATCAATACGAACTGGCTTGCCATCAACATATTCTACTGTTACTTGAGTCTTTCCATCCGGTCTTAAATAATCAAGTTCACCATTTTTACGAACTTCCGTTAAACGTCGTGCTAATTTATGAGCAAGTGCAATCGGCAATGGCATAAATTCCGCAGTTTCATTTGTTGCATAACCAAACATCATACCTTGGTCTCCAGCACCAATTGCTTCAATAGCTTCATCCATAGTACCTTTTTTTGCCTCTAGCGCTTTATCAACCCCCATGGCAATATCTACAGATTGTTCATCTATGGAAGTTAAAATTCCACAGGTTTCAGAATCAAATCCATATTTTGCTCTTGTATAACCGATATTTTTAATCGTTTTTCTTACAATTTTAGGAATGTCAACATAACAATTTGTAGTAATTTCACCAACAACATGCACTTGCCCGGTAGTGATTAATGTTTCACATGCAACTCTTCCCATTGGATCTTGCGCTAATATTGCATCTAATACACTATCAGAAATTTGATCAGCAATTTTATCTGGATGTCCTTCTGTTACTGATTCTGACGTAAATAAAACACGTTTTTTAGTCAAATCTATTCCTCCTAATATAATATTTAAAATCAAAAAAAGCTCTCGAAAGAGAGCTTTTCACTCTCATCTTACAGACTATTCTGCAGGATTTGGCACCGTTTTGAATGATTCAATGGTTGCCGCAGCTTCATTGGGCCAGTCCCTCCACTACTCTTGATGAGCAAATATTTCATTTTAATTAATCATAATGTATCTTTTTAAAAAAATCAAGATACAATCTGATATTTTTTAATTATTTTATCTAAAATCAGACATGCTAGTTCATCTTTAGACATTTTATCAAGATTTTCAATTTTACCATCTTTATAAATAATTTTTGCAATATTTGTATCAATATTAAACCCTGCACCTGGTAATGAAACATCATTTGCTACAATCATATCTAGATTTTTCCGTTGGATTTTGTCTTTGGCATACTTAATCAAATCTTGAGTTTCAGCAGCAAAACCAACTAAAATTTGATTTTTTTCTTTTAATTGCCCCAATTCTTGAAGTATATCTGGATTCTTTTCCAACTGTAAAATTAACTTTTCTTCATTTTTCTTTATTTTATTTTCTTCCACAGTGCGTGGTCGATAATCAGCTACCGCAGCAGCTTTAATGATAATATCTGCATCTTTATATTCCTTTAATACCATTTCTCGCATTTCTAATGCATTTTCTATTTTTATTAATGTTACACCCTCTGGTTCTGGTAAATAGCTTGGTCCAGAAACTAAAACAACGCTAGCTCCTAATAAAGCCGCTTGCTTTGCAATAGCATACCCCATTTTTCCACTCGAACGATTGCCGATATACCTGACTGGATCAATTGCTTCAATTGTCCCAGCTGCTGTTACTAACACTTTTTTGTTTATTAAAGCTTGGGTAGAAATAAAATGTTGTTTTATTTCTTCAACAATATCTTCTGGATCTGCCAATCTTCCAATTCCACTAATACCGCAAGCTAAATGACCTGATTCAGGCTTAATAAATTTATACCCGTAGGTTTCTAAAACTTTTATATTATCTTGTAATATTTTATTTTCATACATATTGGCATTCATTGCTAGTGCAAATATAACTGGAGCTTTCGTTGCCATGATTAAAGTAGTTAACATATCATCTGCAATACCATTTTTTACTTTGCCAACAATATTGGCAGTTGCCGGAACAATCAATACTAAATCAGCTAAATTAGCTAATGCAATATGCTCAACATTCCACACTGGGACATCATTCCACATACTCGTATTAACCGGATTTCCACTGATTTCACGAAAAGTCAAAGGCGTTACAAAATTTTGTGCTGCTTTTGTCATAACAACATGGACGTTTGCACCATTTTTTCTTAAACGGCTGACGATTTCAACAGCTTTATATGCAGCAATTCCTCCAGTAACGCCAACAATAATATTCTTGTTTTGTAGCATATGAAATACCTACTTTATGCCAGATTTAGTTCTTTTGTACGATATTTGATTATCATAGATTTCTTCTAAAGCATTTGTTACTTTTTTCGTTGATTTTGTATGAACAGTTAAGGTATCACCGTCCATAAGCTCTCTTGCCCTTTTAGCAGCTAATACAACCAATGTATATTTACTATCAACTTTTTTAACTAAAATATCTAACGATGGATTAATCATTTAGATTCGCCTCTACTTTCAGATATATTTCTTATTAAAATTTTATTTCTAATTACATTACAACGCTCAGCTATGACAATTGCCATGATTTTTTTTACAGCAATCTCAATCTTATCATTAACAACTACATAATCATAGCATGCAGCTTTTGCAATTTCTTCACGAGCTAAACTTAACCTTTTTTCAATAACTTCTAAAGAGTCTGTTCCTCGGTCATGCAACCGTTTAATCAACTCTTCAATAGAAGGAGGTAAAATATAAATTAGAACTGCATTAGGAAATTTTTTCTTTATTTGTAATGCACCTTGAATATCAATCTCTAAAATTACATCATTATCTTTTAACATGTCTTGAAGCTTTATTACTGGTGTTCCGTAATAATTATCATAAACTTCTGCCCACTCGAGCAATTCGTCATTTTCTATCATTTCACAAAAATCTTTTTTTGATGTAAACCAATAGTTTACACCATTTATTTCACCCAATCTTGGGCTTCTTGTTGTTGCTGAAATAGAGCATCTAATTTCTTTATTTTTATTTAATATCTCTTTGCAAATTGTTCCTTTTCCCGTACCAGATGGCCCGGATAAAACAAGCAAAAGTTTTTCCATCACTTTAATTACATTCCCTTCTATTCAGCGTCGTCATTGTTATCTTTGCTTATCAAACGATGTGCGACGGTTTCTGGCTGAACTGCTGATAAAATCACATGATCACTGTCTGTAATAATAACGGCACGAGTTCTTCTCCCATAAGTAGCATCTATTAGCATCCCGCGGTCACGAGCTTCCTGGATAATTCTCTTAATTGGCGCGGATTCTGGACTAACAATAGAAATAATACGATTTGCTGACACGATATTACCAAAACCGATATTAATAAGCTTAATTTCCACCTTTATACCTCCTATAGATGAGTATTACTCAATATTTTGGATTTGTTCACGTATTTTTTCAACTTCACTTTTCATGTTAACTGCAAGATTCGCTATGGAAAAACTATTCGCTTTTGATGCTATAGTATTAATTTCACGATTAATCTCTTGAATAATAAAATCTAACTTCCGCCCAATTGTATCACTATTACTATTTATCGAAATAAAAAATTGTTCAAAATGACTCCCTAATCTTACAATTTCTTCTGTTATATTAGAATGATCCGCAAATAATGCAACTTCTTGTAAAACTCTATTTTGATCAAGGCCTATCCCTTTATCCTCTGAAGCTTCTTGAATTCGAAGCAACAATTTTTGTGTATAGGTTTTCGTAACTTCATCAGCATATTCTTCTATTTCATTGGTCTGAGATTTTAATAAATCAATCCTCCTATTTAAATCAGCCAGAATATTACGTCCTTCTAAAATGCGCATCTCACAGAGGCTTGCCGTCGCTTTTTCAACTGCATTTAAAATTTGAGGTTCCAACTGCTCTATATCCAGTTCTTTCTCTTCTCGCACTAAGACATCAGGAAATTTTGCAAGTTCATAAATATTAGGATCAAAGTCCGTATGTATCACTTTAGATAATTCCTTTAATGCCTTATGGTACGATATTGCTAACTCTTTGTCAACTTTTATTTCATTTTGGATATTATATTCAGATAAAACAATAGAAACTTCAATCCGCCCTCGCTTAATAGATTGCAGAATTAAATTACGTATTTTATCTTCTAATAAATTAAGTTTTTTAGGCAGGCGAATCATAATATCAGTATATCTATGATTTACTGTTTTTATTTCAACTTCGCATTGAAATGATTCACCTATATACATTTCCCGACCGAAACCAGTCATACTTTTAAGCATCTCAACACCTACTCTCATCATGAACGCGTTATTAAATATTCATCATTTAATACAAAATCCCTTTTAATTTCGCAAAAAATATAAAGATAAGTTAACATTATTTAATTTAATGTTAACTTATCTTTAAGAACTATTTTATTTTTTTTAAATCAAAAAAGAATCGATGTTCCCGATTATCATCAGTTAAAATAATTAAAACGACCGGTTTTTCTTTATTTACCTTACTTTCATCGAAATAAACATACCCTTGAACAAAATAATTATTTTCTGATTCACCTAAAATTTTCTCAGCATTATTGGGTATCTTAGAATAAATTACTGGATAAATAGAATCTTCCTGCTTTAAAAAAGCGCGTGTTCCTTTACAAAAATCACTTGTATTTCCTTTTAGCTGAATACTAAAACTTAGCAAATTTACATAATCACTAATTATTTTTTCTGTATCTTCAATCTGCATCGCAGGCTGCTTTTGTATAGCTCTTTCTCGTGACTCCGTAGCAATAAGCAAAAAACTTGTATATAAATGAGCATGTTCCGAAGATTCATTTAAAATAGTTGTTTTTTCCTCATAGGCACACCATGGCTTAGTAAATTCAAAAGGCTCTGTTTTAACTTGACTAATCCCATATAATTCTGCTTGTTCTATGGTAAGACTATTTAAGGGAGCAATTGCAAATGCTGATTTAGTTAATATAATTGTAAAAAAAAATAATAAACTAAGAATTTTCAAAGGAAATCTCTCCCCTCATAAAAATAATTAAAGATATACTCCATGAAAAACTTCCTGGGCTGGGCCAGACATATATACATGATTATTATCCGCCCATTCAATAATTAAATCACCACCATCTAGCTCTAAAGTTGCTTTTCGCTCAGTCTTGTTATTTAATACTGCGGCAACTAGAGTTGCACACGAGCCAGTACCACACGCCAAAGTAATTCCTGCTCCACGTTCCCATACTCTCATTCGAATATGATGCTCATTTTTTATTTCGGCAAACTCAACATTTATTTTTTTAGGAAAGCTCTTATGTACCTCTAATTTAGGTCCAATAGAATTTAAATTTATCTTTTTCATGTCATCTACAAAAATTACACAATGGGGATTTCCCATAGATACACAGGTCATATTATATTCTATTGTATCTACTAATATTTTTTCATTGATGATTCTATTATTTCCAAAACCTATCACTGGAATAAGCGCTCCGGATAAAATAGGTTCTCCCATATCAACTTTTACCTGATTAAATCTTCCATTTTCAAAAATTATTTCTGGACGAATAATTCCTGCTTTTGTTTCCAGTTCAATTTTTGTTTTTTCCGTTAATTTATTTTCATAAACATATCTAGCTACGCAGCGAGTAACATTCCCACACATTTCGGCTTCACTGCCATCTGAATTAAATATTCTCATCTTAAAATCAGCAATTTCTGATGGTGAAATGATAACTAAGCCATCTGCGCCAATTCCAAAATTACGATTACAAACAGCAATTGCAGTTTTTTCAAAATCAAGAATTGTTTCTGTAAACCCGTTCACAAGAACGAAATCATTACCAGCTCCATGCCATTTTGTAAAATTAAATCCCATTAGTATGATCTCCTATTCTAAAATCTATATTAAATATATTCTACTTGCTAACGGCTTTATATGCAACTTTGTTTTCCATAGAAAATAATGTTTTTATTCCACTTGTAATTAAACCAATACCAGAAGCAAAAAGAATCAGTACCCATTCTATCCAACCTAAAGAAACAGTGTAAAAAATATTTTGCATATATGGGATATATATAACAGCTAGTTGTAATGTAATAGAAATCAATACGGCAATATTTAAATAATAATTACTGAAAATTCCTATTTTAAAAACATTACTAGATTCTGATCTACAATCAAAAACATGACAAATCTGAGAAAAAACTAGCGTCGTAAAAACCATTGTCCTAGCGTAATTGATATCTTGATGATAACTTAAACTCCATATAAATATTAAAATAGAAGTGATTCCAATTTGAATGCCTCTATATATAATTTTTCTTAATAATCCACGAGAAAAAATTTTTTCTTTTCGTTGTCGTGGCAATTCTTGCATAATTTTTTTGCTATTTTTATCAAAACCTAGTGCCATAGCCGGCAATCCATCTGTCACCAAATTGACCCATAATATTTGTACCGGTAGTAAGGGAATAGGCAAACTGATGAGAATTCCCAAAAACATTGTTAAAACTTCACCCGTATTACATGCTAAAAGATAGCGTAAAAATTTTCGAATATTTGCATATACTCCTCTACCTTCCTCAATAGCCGCGACAATAGTAGCAAAGTTATCATCCATTAAAATCATAGAGGATGATTCCCGCGCTACATCAGTTCCGTTTTTTCCCATAGCAATTCCAACATCAGCTTCTTTTAGTGCTGGCGCATCATTAATTCCATCTCCAGTCATTGCAACTATATTACCAGAATGTTTTAAGGATTTTACAATCTCTAGTTTATGTCTAGGTGATACTCTCGCAAAAATTCGTACATTTTTAAAAGCCTTTTTATATTGATTCCTTGGAATTTTTTCAATTTCTTGTCCTGTTAATACGATATCTTTATCTTCATTGAACATTTTTAGTTCTTTGGCTATAGCAACAGCAGTATTAGGATTATCTCCAGTAATCATAATCGTTCTAATTCCAGCATTTTTACAAATTTGTATCGCTTCTCTAGCTTCTTCACGAGCGGGATCAATCATTCCTACCAATGCAAGAAAATCCAGATTGCATTCTACCATGTCACGATTACTATACGATTCATCCCACCTAGGAATTTTTCGCGTCGCGATTGCTAAAACACGCATAGTTTTTTTCCCCATAGCGTTACATTCATTAAGAATTTTCTCTCTTAAGACATTCGTTAATTCATTTCGCGTTCCATTTATATAGCAATGTGTACAAAGCTCTAATACTTTCTCAGGTGCACCCTTTGTATATAAAACAAGTTCTTTTTTTTCATTAGCATAAAGAACAGACATAATCTTCAAAAATGAATCGAAAGAAAATTCTTTGATTTTTTTATTTGATTTTTCAATAGATTCTCGCCACATGTTACATTTCGCAGCAGCAACAATAAGTGCACCTTCTGTAGGATCACCATCGATACTCCAATTACTTTCTTCCCTTCTCCATTTTTCATTAATTTCTATTTTGTTTTTTTGTAATATCGCATTATTGCATAAAGTAAAAGCCTTTAAACATTCTTTTAAACCTTGACCTTCTGCTGTACTGATAGATTGTTCATTTCTAATAAACTGACCGTGTAAAGAATAACCATCACCTGTAACTTGATAATCTTCATCAAGCATAAAAATTTTCTTTACAGTCATCTCATTTTTTGTTAAAGTACCTGTTTTATCTGAACAAATGACATTCACACAACCTAAAGTTTCTATAATAGGTAATTTACGAATGATCGCATTTTTTTTTATAATCTTTTGTACACCTAAAGCTAATGCAATTGTTACAATTGCTGGTAAACCTTCTGGAATGGCTGCTACAGCTAAACTAATCCCCGACATACACATAAAGAAAATCGGCTCGCCCTTAAGTATCCCAATTAGTACAATACTTAAACAAATTCCTAAGCAAAATAATAGTAATCGATTACCTAGATATTTTAGATTTCTTTCTAAGATGGTTTTGCTGTTGCTGTCTATTTGCAATAAATTTGCGATTTCCCCCATTTCAGTACTCATTCCTGTTCGACAAACAATTCCTTTTGCGATACCAGCTATAATAATAGTTCCTGCATAAATCATATTTTTTCTGTCATTAACCGAACTAACTTCTTTTATTATTTTCTTTACATTTTTGCTTACAGGTATAGATTCCCCCGTAAGTAAAGACTCATTTACCTCAACATTATTTACTTCATATAATCTACAGTCAGCAGAAATTTTATCACCAGCACGAAAAGAGATGATGTCCCCTGGAACTAGATGTTTAGTACTTATTTCTTGCCAAAATCCATTTCTCAAAACTTTCGCATGGGGTGTCGATAATTTTTTTAGCATCTCAATAGATTTTTCAGCACGAAATTCCTGAACAAAACCTAATACCGCATTTAAAATTACGATGATTAAGATAGTAATCGCGTCCGTATATTCTTCTAATAATAGTGATACTATAGTAGCACCGATCAATATTAAAACCATAAAATCTTTGAACTGGGATAATATTTTTTTCCATATAGTATCTTTATCTTTTTCCGTAATTTCATTGTACCCATATTTACGCAGTCTAATTTTACTTTCAGCACTACTTAATCCTTGTTCTATATTAACGTTAAAATATTTAGCAACATCATTACTTTCATGTAAGTATTCCTTATAATCTTTCACTATGCCATCACCTCAGTATCAACATTCTTTACCAATACTATTCTCTGCCAATTAAAATTAGAATAGTTTGACCATTTATTCATCCAATGATATACTGTCAGGATAACTAAAATCTAATTTATCCAAATGATGAATCTATAAGCTGAGAGGTATTTATGAACATTGATGGAATTACACTTTGTCCTTTAGTAAATGAGCTAAATAGTCATATCGCTGGAGGGCGAATTGATAAAATTGTGCAATTAAATAAAGATACTTTATTCTTTTTTATTCGTATTCCTAAAAAAAACTATATTCTTCACCTATCCACCAATTCTAATCATCCTATATTACATTTAACAAATCAAACAGTCGATGCACCAATGAATCCACCTGCTTTTTGTATGCTGCTACGCAAGCATCTTGAAAACGGGCGTATCGCATCAATAAAGCAAAACAACTTAGATAGATTATTATCTATGGATATTGATGTTATTGGGACAGGCGGGGCTATCGTAACTAAAACGCTTGTTATCGAACTTATGGGAAAATACAGTAACGTAATTCTATTACAGGATAATATAATTATTGATTCCTTAAAAAAAGTTACTCGACAAATGAATCGTTTTAGAGAGATATTGCCAAATAAGCCATATATAGAACCACCAAAACAAAATAAAATAAATTTTATTGACGCATCAACGGATTGTTTTGTAGAATGCCTGCTTGAAAACCCTGAACTGCCATTACATAAGGCGTTTATGAACGTAGCCATGGGGATAGGGCCTATGATAGCAAAAGAATTTTTAAATTATTCTCGACTTTCCGTTGAACGATACGTTAAAGAATTAACAAAAAAAGATTTGGGGAAAATACATATTGCAATAGATACAATTAAAAATTTTATCCTCACGAATAAGATAATCCCTACACTTGTTCAAAATGAACAAAATAAAATAATTGCTCTTTTACCATTTCCTTCTCAATCATCTAACAATAAGCAGATAGCCTTTCCTACAATGAGTGAATTAATAGATTATACAATAAGAAAAGAAACAAATTATTCTCTTCCAGAAAAAGAAGTTTTATTAAAATTAATAAAACATGAATTATCTAAATTAAATAATAAATTACTTATATTAAAAGATGAACTTAAAGATGCTAATAATTCACAGACTTTTAAAATTAAAGGGGATTTATTAACTACGTTCCAATATACAATAACTGCTGATATCAATGCTGCGACGATAAACCTTCCTAATATTTACAGTGAATTTCCTGATGAAAATTTAGTCCAAATAGAAATTGATCCTACCCTTTCTTTGATTAAAAACGCTCAAAACTATTATCGCAAATATAATAAGCTTAAACGAGCACAACTTCTGTTAGAAGATCAAGTTTATCAAACTCAACATACGATTTCATATCTTGAAAGCATCGATGTTTCTTTAATTTCTTCGCAAACGTTGAGTGAGTTAGCAGAAATAAAAAAAGAACTAGTAGCTGAAGGTTATATCCAAGAGAAAAAGAAATCTACGAAAATATATAAACCATCTTCACCTTTAAAAATTTTTTTAACAGAAGATACATCGATATGGATTGGTAAAAATAATTTTCAAAATGATATGGTAACTTTTAAAATTGCACAAGCAAATGATATGTGGCTTCATGTCAAAGATCACTCTGGCTCACATGTTATCATTCACACAAATGAAAAAATAATCAATGAAAACACATTACTTTTAGCTGCAAAATTTGCAGCATACTTTAGTCAGGCTTGTGGATCATCAAAAGTTTCTATCGACTATACTCAACGACGTTATGTAAAAAAACCTGGAAAAGCAAAACCTGGATTTGTAACTTATAGTAATCAAAAAACTATTGTCGTTGATTCTAATAAGGAAGAAATAGAAGCTTTATTAGCTAAATACTCAATATAAAATAAAGGTGTAAAGTCATATTTTTATGATTTTACACCTTTATTTTATATTGAATTTATTCGATCTAGGGTAATTAATCCCAGTTTTCCATTCCGAAACTCATTTAAAATAATTCGTCTGGCTTTTTCTTCATCAATCATGCCACCTTTTAATAAACAGCCTCTTTTTTTAGCAATTGCCTGTAATACCTCTGATGAACTTTCTAATAAATCACTTTGTAATTTATAGCGCTCAATCAATCGTTCTGGATAGTACTGAATCATAGTCTCTAAAAAAATATTCATTACTTTTTCCATATCATAAACTTCATCATTAATTGCACCGGTAAAAGCTAGCTTTAATCCGACTTGCATATCTTCAAACTTAGGCCATAAAACACCTGGAGTATCTAATAAATCAAGATTTTTACCGATTTTTATCCATTGCTTAGCTCTTGTAACTCCTGGTTTATCTGCTGTTTTAGCTATAGCTGCACCAGCCAATTTATTGATTAACGATGATTTTCCTACATTGGGAATTCCCAGAATCATCACACGTGCCGAACGTGCATTTACTCCCTTGCTTACTAGTTTATTTACTTTTTCTTTTGCCAGCTCATCTATTGTTTTTAATAATAGTTTCATCCCTTTTCCAGTCATTGAATCAATTCCAACTGCTGGAATATTTTTCTGATTAAAGTACTGAATCCATTCTTTTGTTGCTATTTGATCTGCTAGATCAGCTTTATTCAAAGCAATCATATGAGGTTTATCTACAATAAGATCTGCTAACATAGGATTTGCACTACTCAAAGGAATGCGCGCATCAAGCAACTCTACGACCACATCAACCAATTTCAAGTTATCTTGTATTAAGCGCCTCGCCTTTGCCATATGCCCCGGAAACCAATTTATCGTTGGAAAATCATTTTTATTATCTTCAATCATCTATTCTCATCCTCATATAAATTATTAATTTTACTAGCTTTTATTCTTCCATTCACTTTATCAATTGCTGATTTTACGCCATTGATAAAGTGAATAGCCCATTGTACATAATTTTTAAATTTAACATACAATTCGCTAATCTACCTTATCCCTTGTTCTATTTTTTCAATTTTGTCTACAAGCAATGCAATTTCTTCGCTTAAAGTGCCTTCACTAACGATATCCAATTTTATAATCGCGTCCCAAATTTCGATTAATTGTAATTTATTCACCAAATTCACCTCAACAGTAATACTATATAGATAATTTTCTCTATATAGTATTACAAAAAGAAGAATTTTTACTAAAAAAACCAGTATTTTATATACTGGTTTATGGTAACGTTTTTATATTGTCGATTGGCCAAAAAACCATCATAGCTTTGCCTTTAATTAAATCTAAAGATACAAAACCAACATCTTTGAAACGGCTATCTTCAGAATTATTACGATTATCACCCATTACAAAAATCGTTCCATCAGGAACAGTTGATAATGGGTATGAGCCACGAGTCTGATTTAATATATATGGTTCATTCATCAGCTGATGATTAACAAAAACTCTTCCATCTTTAATTTCAATCGTATCTCCAGCAACGGCAATAACTCTTTTAATAAAGTCACGACTTGGATCCTTTGGGTAACGAAAAACTAAAATTTCCCCTTTTTCCGGCTCACGGAAACGATAAATAAATTTATTCACAACCAATCTTTCGTGACTCAACAAAGTTGGCTGCATAGATGGACCTTCGACCAGATATAGCTCAACGATAAAATAACGAATAAAGAAAGCTAAAACAACAGCGATAAGTATCGAAATAAACCAATCTTTAACCTCTTCACCCAATGATATATTGCTCATATCAATTACCTCCTAAAATAAAGAATAGGGACTATAACAGCCCCTATTATACTACTAGCGTCTTTCTCTGATACGAGCAGCTTTACCAGTAAGATTACGTAAATAATAAAGTTTCGCACGACGAACAATACCTTTACGTACAACTTCAATTTTTTCAAGTCTTGGAGAATGTACAGGGAAAGTACGCTCTACACCAACACCATAAGAAATTCTTCTTACAGTAAATGTTTCACGAACTCCACCGCTTTGACGCGCAATTACAACACCCTCAAATGCTTGAATACGTTCGCGAGATCCTTCGACAACTTTTACATGTACGCGAACAGTATCTCCAGGAATAAATTCGGGAATATCTGTACGAAGTTGTTCTTGTTCTAAAGCTTGAATAATGTTCATTTATATTTTCCTCCTCATTTTAGACGTTCATTGCGATAAAATCGTAGCGGACCGTCTAGATACTGAACTAGTATATCATAAATATTTTACAAATTCAAATATTTTTAAACTTATTTTTCCCACCAAAGTTCGCCCAGCAAACGATCCAAAATAATTGCAACTGCAGCACGAACAGGTAAATGATTATAATCAACAGGACCATAAATAGGCTCTAGAATATAGTTAAATTGAGCCATTATTTTATTTTCAATCCCCCATCCAGTACCAAATAAAATTAAATAAGAGTTATTATCATTTTCAATTTTTTTTCTTAAATGAGAATAAGATATTGTATTAGGATAAATACGCGCATCTGTTGTGATAATATAAGGCTCATTTCCCGTTTCTTCCTTAATGTTAGAAATCGCTTCATCAATGGTTTTAACAAGACTTAATGTTCTAAATGCTTCTTTTCTATCTGGGTGATGCTGTCCACCATATCCATCCTGCCAATACCGAATTACATTATTTGCTAATTCAGCCTGTGTATCCAATGGATGAATAAGAAAATATTTATCAATTCCATATGTCCGTGCAGTCCTAGCAATATCATGAATATCAAAATTTGTAATAGCTGTAGTTACAATTTGATTATGTTTATTATAAATAGGATAATGAACTAATCCTATATATACCCTAGCCATTTTTATAAATCTCCTAATTCTCTTTTTATTTCCTCAAGAAATAAAACATCTTTAGATGATAAAGATGTTTTATCTAATAAATCTGGTCGATTTAGCAAAGTTATTCGTAATGATTCTTTACGTCTCCAATCAGAAATTTTAGCATGATTTCCAGATAATAAAACTTCTGGGACTTCCATTCCTAAAAAATTACGTGGTCTAGTATACTGTGGATGTTCTAACAAATCGTTATAAAAAGAGTCTGTTAATGCAGATTCCATAGACCCCAACACTCCTGGAAGCATTCTTGCAACTGTATCAACAAGAACCATTGCTGGAATTTCCCCACCGGTTAACACATAATCACCAATTGAAATTTTTTCATCCGCCAAATAAGAGATTCGTGCATCAAATCCCTCATAATGACCACAAATTAAAACAAGCTGATCATATTTTGATAACTCAATGGCTTTTTTCTGAGAAAAAGTAGCTCCACTCGGGCAAAGTAAAATAACTCTTTTATTCTCAGAAAAGGTAGGAATACTATCGATTGCCCTATATACAGGTTCTGGTTTAAGAACCATCCCCGCACCTCCACCAAAAGGGTAATCATCAACAGTATTATGCTTGTCCTCCGCAAAGTCACGCGGATTAATCGTATGAATCGTTAATATATTTTCTTTAACCGCTCTCTTTATCATACTTTGTCCAAATGTGCCTGCAAACATTTCTGGGAATAAAGTCACTATATCAATTTTCATTTTAAACCATCTCTTCTTGAAGTTTCACAATCATGTATCCATTTTCAACATCAATACTCTTTACGACAGATTTTAGTGCTGGAATAAGTAATTCTTGATTATCTTTCTTAACTATATAGACATCATTACTACCAGTTTTTAATATTTCTACAACATGCCCCAATATAGTTTCATCTTCATCCCGTACAAGTAAACCGATAATATCAAAGCTATAAAACTCTCCTGGTGATAAAGGAGGGACATCTTTTCTTTCTACTTTTAAAAGTTTCCCGTTTAAAGTATTTACACTTTCTTTACTATCAAATTCATCAAATTTAATAACAATAAATTGATTATGATACCTAACACTATTTATAGTTAATTTTTTTGAATCATCAATAATCACATTTTTTAAACTTTTAAAACGATTGGGGAAATCAGTTAAGGGTATAATACGAATTTCACCCCGCACACCGTGCGGGGCACCAAACTTGCCAATTGTAATTAAATTATCCATTCCTAACTCCGAAAAGCTATGATTTTTCCATCTTCTAATAAAATTTCAGCATTCATTAATTGAGGTAACTGCTCCCCAACTTTAACCTCAATAATGCGTTCTAAAGTCCCTTGAACAATTTCAGAACCAATTTCTAATTGTGCGGTTTCCTTTAATTTTTCTAAAAGGCGATTTTTAAATTCAAGACGTTTTTGTTTTTCCGCTTCAACCTGATGGCGAATTTGAACTAATCCTTGCGCATCTTGTTTGGCTTGTTCTGCCATAATTCTTTTTGCATGAAATTCAATTTGTTGTAATTCAACATCGGCTTTTTTAATCTTATCTTGTATATCAGCAGATAATTCTTTTTTTAAGTCTTCTGTAACTTTAGCTTTTATTGTCACAGGACATTTTAAAGTCATACTTTCCACTCTAAGTCCTCCTTAAAAATATTGTTAAAAATAAATAAACAATTAGCGGCAATAACTCAATTTGAGTTTACTTGCCGCATAATTTAAATAATTTCTACAGTAACTTTTTTATTTTCACGGGTAGCAGCAGCCTTTACAACTGTTCGCATAGCTTTTGCAATACGACCTTGTTTTCCAATTACTTTCCCCATATCATCAGGTGCTACATGAAGTTCATATACAGTAATATTATTATCTGGATTTTCATTTACGATAACCTGATCTGGATTTTGTACTAATGCTTTGGCGATAACTTCAACAATTTTTTTCATCGTTATTACGCCTCTTTCTTAGTGCTTTTTGTTTCATTCCATTTAGCCATAATCCCTAATTTACTAAATAAGGACTTTACAGTATCTGTAGGTTGAGCTCCTTTAGACATCCATTCTAAAGCTTTTTCCTCATCAACTTTAATCACTGCTGGTTCTTTTGTAGAATCGTAATGCCCAAGAATTTCAATAAAACGACCATCACGCGGAGAACGAGAATCAGCTACAACAACGCGATAGAAAGGTTTTTTCTTTGCACCCATACGATTTAAACGAATTTTTACTGCCATCAATATTCACCTCCTTTACATAAAGACTTATTATTTCATAAAAGGTAACTTAAACCCGCTAAAACGACCGGTTTTCTGCATCCCCTTCATTTTCTTCATTAATTTTTTTGCTTCATTAAATTGCTTTAATAATTTATTTACATCTTGAACACGATTTCCACTACCTATTGCAATTCTTTTTCTACGACTGCCATTGAGAATACTCGGATCTCGCCGTTCTTTTTTCGTCATAGAAAGAATAATCGCTTCAATACGTTTTATCTCTTTCTCATCAAAATCAACATCGCCCAATTTTTTCTTTAAATTTCCCATTCCTGGAATCATTCCTAAGATTTGATCTATTGAGCCAAGCTTTTTTACTTGATTCATTTGATCGAGAAAATCATCTAAAGTAAATGAATCTTTACGAAGCTTTTTCTCCATCTCCTGCGCTTGCTCTAAGTCAAAATTAGATTGAGCCTTTTCAATTAAACTGAGAACATCGCCCATTCCAAGAATCCTGGATGCCATCCGATCCGGATGGAAGGCTTCGAGAGCTTCGAGTTTCTCACCCATACCAACAAATTTAATTGGACAACCAGTGACAGCCTTTACTGATAAAGCAGCACCGCCTCGAGCATCACCGTCTAGTTTCGTTAAAATAACACCATCAAGACCAAGATCCTGATTAAAATGCTCGGCAACATTTACTGCATCTTGACCTGTCATTGCATCTACCACTAATAAAATTTCATGTGGCTTAACTGTCTGCTTAATTGCTTTGAGTTCTTGCATTAACTCTTCATTAATATGCAAGCGACCAGCAGTATCAATAATGACAATATCATTTGCATAAGAATTCGCATGCACAACCGCTTGTTCAGCGATTGTTACTGGATTTATTCCCTCTGACATTGTAAACACAGGCAAAGCCAATTGTTCGCCTAAGACTTGCAATTGCTTAATAGCCGCTGGACGATAAACATCGGCAGCTACTAGTAAGGGACGTTTTCCTTGTTTTTTCAAAGCATAGGCAAGCTTACCGGCTGTAGTCGTTTTCCCTGCCCCTTGTAAACCAACTAACATAATAATCGTTGGCGGTTTCGATGAAATGTTAATCCTACTTTGTGTATCTCCCATTAACGCAGTTAATTCATCATTTACGATTTTTATAACAACTTGAGCTGGAGTTAATGTATCTAATACCTCTTGTCCAATCGCCCGTTCTTTTACTTTTTTTATAAAATCTTTAACAACTTTAAAATTAACATCAGCTTCCAATAAAGCCATCCGAACTTCTCGCATCGCTTCATTGACATCATCCTCTGTTAACTTACCTCTACCACGAAGTTTTTTAAAAGTTGCTTGCAACCTATCAGCTAAACCCTCAAAAATCATTTTATGCCTCCTCTGCCTCAGTAACTAAATCAGATATTTTCATTAAGATATTCTGAAAAACAGGCATCCTCTGCATATCTTGAGGCAACTCAGACATCATATGCAATATTTCCTTAATTTTTCGTTGTTCAAATTGATGTCGTTCTACCAATTTAAGTTTTTCTTCATATTCTACTAATACCTGTTCTGATCGATGAATAATATCATAAACAGCTTGCCGAGAAACTCCAAGCTGATCCCCTATTTCAGACAAAGAAAAATCTTGTAAAAAATGCATCTCTAAACAACTCTGCTGCTTTTCTGTAAGCAAAGCTCCATAAAAATCATAAAGAACAGCAATTTTTAATATTTTATCCAACATTCTGTTCCCACCATTACTTTAAAAGTAATATGCGTCAAGTAGATTTACTTGACATTAGATATTATACAAGAGTAATTAATCAATGTCAAGCCTTTTTACTTGTCACTAAATAAAGCTTTTGCAAAAGAGTCAGAGTCAAACGGTCGTAAGTCGTCAATTCCTTCTCCTACACCAATCCATTTTACAGGAATATCCAATTCCGCTTTCATTCCAATGACAACTCCACCTTTAGCTGTTCCATCTAATTTAGTTAATACAAGACCTGAAATTCCGGCAGCTTTTGAAAAAATTTGTGCTTGATTAATTGCATTTTGTCCCGTTGTTGCATCTAAAACTAATAGTGTTTCATGGGGCGCCTTAGGAATTTCTCGCTGAATTACCCGTGTGACCTTTTTCAATTCTTCCATTAAATTATATTTAGTATGTAAACGCCCTGCTGTATCAATAATTAAGACATCTACTTTTCGTGCTTTCGCAGACTGAACTGCATCAAAAGCAACTGCAGCAGGATCAGCTCCTTCGGTATGTTTGATAACATCAACGCCAACTCGATTCCCCCAAATTTCCAACTGATCAATCGCAGCAGCTCTAAAAGTGTCAGCGGCTGCAAACATAACACTTTTTCCTTCCTGCTTATAATAGTTGCCCAATTTTCCAATCGTCGTGGTTTTGCCAACTCCGTTCACACCAATGACCAAAATCACGATTGGTGTATCATCTGTAATTTTCTCTTTTACAGTAGTTCCACCTAATATTTCACTAATTTGCTTTTGAATAAATGGTTTTAAATCCTCAGGATTTTTAATCTCTTTACTCTTGATTCCTTTACGAATCTCTTTCATTAAATAATCTGTCGTTTTTACCCCCACATCGGCCATAATTAAGGCCTCTTCCAACTCATCCAAAAATTCATCATCAATTTTTGCATATCCAACAATAATTTGTTCAATTTTTTCGGTAAAACTTTGACGTGTTTTTTCCAATCCTTTTTTTAACTTATCAAAAAAACCCATATTTCAAATCCTCCATATATTGCTTAAGCTTCTTCTAATTTAACTGAAATTATTTTAGATATCCCGGTATCATCAACAGTCACCCCATGCATAGTATCGGCAGCTTCCATTGTTCCTTTACGATGTGTAACAACTACAAACTGAGTATGAATAGAGTAATCTCGTAAAAATTCGCTAAAGCGCTTTAGATTTGCTTCATCAAGAGCCGCATCTACTTCATCTAATACAACAAATGGACTCGGACGAAATGCTAGAAAAGCAAATAATAACGCAATTACAGTTAATGCTCTTTCCCCACCAGATAAAAGTGATAGGTTTCTCATTTTTTTATCTGGCGGCTGGACGTAAATCTCAATCCCACTCTCAAGAATGTCCTCATCTATTAATGCAAGTTTTGCTTGCCCACCCCCGAAAAGCCGTATATATATTTTTTGAAAATTATCATTAATCGCTTCAAATGCCATTTTAAATTGTTTAGTCATTGCAATATTCATATCTTTTATAATGCCTAATAAATAGTTTTTTGCAACAATTAAATCCTCTGATTGCTTTTTCATAAAGGAATATCTAGATTGTAATGCGTCATATTCTGAAATTGCATTCGGATTAATCGGTCCTAATTCTTTAATTGAAAGCTCTAAGTTGTTAATTTTATCTTGTACTTCTTTAATATCCACGCATGCATCTTGATCATCTTCTGCAAAATCTATTAAAGAATACTCCTGTTTCAACTTTTCTGAATATGTATTTACTTCATGATTATATTTCATAAAATCAATATCTAATTTATATAACTCTTCTTTTATTTCATTATGATTTTTCCGCAATTTTTGTGCGTTTTTATCATTTTCTTGTATTTGCGCTAATTTACTAAGTTTTATCTGATAATAATTTGAATAATCTTTAGCTACGCTTGTTTCCAATAACTTCAATTCATTATTTACTAATTCTTCCTGTTCAATCTCTTGTTGATATTTTTTTTGATTCCCTTGAAATTCAAAAAGTTTTAAACTTAATTCTTCTATTAAATAAACAAGCTGATCTTCATTTCGCTTATATTCGTTCTTTAATAAATTTTTATTGTTAAATTCCCCTTTAAGTCGATTACATTCAATTTTTAAGTTTAATAAATTTTTATTTTCCGACTCATAATTAGATTTTAAATTTGCTAAAGTATTTTCTATTTCTATATTTTGTTTATTTTTATTTTTGATTTGTTCTTCACAATTTCCAATTTCCTGCAAATATATTTTTCTTGTTTTTTCAAGCTGATCCATTTGTATTTTAGTATTTTGTAATTCTTCTTTTAAAATTTGATTTTTTTCCTCAATATTTTTCAAATCATCTACGACTTTTTGACTATTAATTTTTAAAGTTTCCTGTTTAAGATAATATGCATTCAATTTTTCTTTCAGCTTTTCCATTGAGAAAAAATTACGATCGATTTGACCTTTCTTTTCAATTAATAGTGTATCTAATTTTTCATTTTCTGTACATAAATCTTTTATCAGTAAATCTAATTTTTTTATTTCCTCTAAGCGATTAAAAAAATCCATCTCATTTTTTTTACTACTTCCGCCTGATATTGCCCCACTTGGATTGATTACTTCTCCGCCTAAAGTAACAATTCTAATTCGATTCGTTTTAATAATCTTTAATGCTGTATCAATCGAATCTACCACAAGTGTTCTACCCAAAAGATTTTCCACCGCTTTTTTATATTGCACATCAAACGAAACTAATTGATGTGCTAGCCCAATTACGCCAGGTATTTGTAAAATCTTTCTATCTAGTTCTAATCTATTCACTTGCAATAAATTTAATGGTAAAAATGTCACCCTGCCAACCTTTTCTTTTTTCAAAAAGGCTATCGCCTGTTTTGCAACCAATTCATTCATCGTAATAATATTTTGCAGATTTCCTCCCAATGCTACCTCTATGGCAGTAATATATTCTGCTGGTACTTTTATCAATTCTGCAATAACTCCACATATGTCTTTTCGCCAAGCACATTGGCTTTTTAGCACTAATCTAACAGCTTTATTAAATCCATCATAATTTTCTTGTAATGACGTTAAAAATTTAAATCTATTTTGTTTTTCAATTAACATCATTTTTGTCTTTTTATTCTTTTCTTCTACTTCATCTAGTTCCTTATGAAATGCATGAGTTTGCTCTTGCGTTTTTTGAAGTATTCCTTCCTTTTGCAAAATCAAATATTTCAACGCATTTACTTGACTATTGATAAAACGCGTATTATAGATACAAACACTTCGCTTAGATGAAAAATTTATTAGTTCTTGGTTAATTTTATTTAAACTAACTTGCGCAGAATTCATATTTTCTGCGATAAGGTTTAATTTATTACGTTTTTCCATTAAATCTGTAAAATTAATTAATGCATCTTCTTTATATTTTCCTAAACTTTTTTCGTTATGATTTATCGCTTTTTCTATATTTTCTTGTCTATTTTCAAGAATCCGAAGTTCTTCATTTGTTATCTTTAATTTAGATTCTATGTCTAGACTATCATCTGCGAGCATTTTAGACTTTATCTTTAAAGCCTCTAAGTCAGCTTTTTTCTGTGTTATCTCTAAAGTTGTATGATCAAGTGAGTTTTGTGCTTGTACAATCCTATCTTTTGCAATAATTATACAATTTTTATTCTTTTCTATTTTGAACGAAATCTCTTGCCTATATTCATTTAACCCTTTTAATTGTGTATCAATTTCTAAAATTTCATTATTAAATTTAGTCTTATCAACATCGTTTAAGGTTAATAAATTTTCTAGAGATTTTAGGTTAAGATTCAAAGAATCTTTTTTTTCGATGATACGGTTTAACTTTTTTTTGCTAATCAAGAATTCATGTTTTATGCTTTTTATTTTGTAGTTTTGCAATGAGTCAAATAATAGATTATATTGTCTTGTCTTATTGGCACTTTCTTTTAACGGTATACATTGTATTTCTAACTCATTTAAAATATCAGTCACTCTTAAAATATTTTGTTCCGTATCCGTTAATTTTCTAATAGAATCTTTTTGGCGAGTTCGGTATTTAGTAATCCCCGCAACCTCTTCAAAAAATGCTCTTCGCTCTTCAGGACGACTATTTAAAATTTGATCAACTTTATTTTGGCTAATCACACTCATCGCATCTTTTCCTAACCCCGTATCAAAAAAAAGTTGATGAATATCTTTTAGCCTACATGCTACTTTATTAATATAGAATTCACTTTCACCTGAACGAAAAATTCTTCTCGTCACAACGACTTCCTGGTACTCTAACGGTAAAACTCCATCAGAATTATCAAATATTAAAGAAACTTCAGCTACACCCGATGCTCTTTTATTACTACTGCCTGAAAAAATAACATCTTCTGTTTTCACTCCACGCAAGTTCCTAATATTTTGTTCTCCTAAAGCCCAACGAATCGCATCCGTAATATTACTTTTACCACTCCCGTTTGGGCCGACAATCGCCGTAACCCCCATATCAAAATCTAATTCAACCTTGTCAGCAAAAGATTTAAATCCATATGATTCTAGCTTACGCAACTGCACCACGTTCACCAACCCATTATTTCATACTATCGTATTGATATTATACACTATTTTAATAATGATTAGCAAAAAGTAGTAGCTAATTGCTACTACTTATCGCCTCTCAATGATAAATTTTATTCCCGTACAAATATTCCCATCTATAGTGGTTTCAATAAAGGCGGGAATAAAAACTAAATCAAAACCATTTGCAGCAACAAACCCTCTGGCTATTGCAATAGATTTAACAGCTTGATTAACTGAGGCCGCACCAATTGCTTGCATATGAACCTTACCATCATTTCTTAGGGAAGCAGTTAATGCCCCTGCTACCGCTTTCGGATTAGACTTATTAGATACTTTTAATATATTCATATCACCGATCCTCCAATTTTTAAGGATTACAGTTCAGAATATTCTTTGTAAAAATTAAATATTACTTATCAAATTTATATTTAGTGTATAGATTTGATTATCACATTTAATTTTTATAAAATTTTTCTCATTTGCTTCTTGAGAAAATTTTAAATTAAAATAAGGAAAGATTCTTGACCATTTCTTAATATTAGAATTTTTATTTCCTCTAATTTTAGAAGTAAGACGATTAGAGTGAAAAATGATAATTTCCTGTTTTAAAAAATTTTTTTTATATAAATTAATTTTTTCTAAAAATTTTGTAATGCTTAAATAAAATATTTCAGCTTGCACTAATTCGCCAAAAGCAGGATGATAGGGACCTGCAAGTACGTTAGCGGAATTTAAATTTTCAGTTGCTTGTAATCCCATTCTAATAATTGGGATCTGATGATTATCTAATAAAATTTTTAATATTGAACAATACTTGATAGATTCATCTAAGGATAGCGGAGTATATTGATTTTCGCAATAAAGTTTTGCTAATTTTGTATGATTTAAAACAACCGTTGGATAAATTCTTACAAAGTCAGGCTTCAATTCAATAATATTTCGAATTGTTAATAAACCTTTTAGCAGTGTATCTTTCGGTAACCCTGGCATAACCTGTAATCCCAATTTAAAGTTAGCATACTTTCGAATTACCGCTACCGCTAGTTCCACGTCTTCCTTCGTATGCCCACGACAAGATTTTTTCAGAACTTTATTATCTAAAGATTGAACTCCCAGTTCAATAATTGATACTCCATATAATATCAGGTTTCTTAAAATTAAATCATCTATTGCATCTGGTCTCGTTGAAATACGAATTGCTTGGATTTTGTCTTGTTTTAAGAATTCATAGGCAGGACTTAATAGTTCTTGTTGCTTTTCTATAGATAATGCGGTAAAACTTCCTCCATAAAAAGCTACCTCAATAAAAGCTGCATAATTTAACCTTTCTAGCCAGTCAAGAATTATTTTCCTTACATGATATTCATTCACCGTTGTTTGGCTGCCTGTAATTTTATGTTGATTGCAAAACACGCATTCATTTGTACATCCATAATGTGGAATAAAAACAGGAATAATATAACGTTTCATAATGAATACTCCTAAAGAAAAATGGATGACGTAAAGTCACCCATTTATATATTTATTTTATTTATCTTAAGCAAAGCTTCTTTTGCAGCACATTGCTCTGCCTCTTTTTTACTTTTTCCAAAACCAGAACCACTTTGATGTTGGTTAATAAAAACTGCAATATGAAACAATTTATCATGATCAGGGCCACTTTCAGAAATCAACTCATAATGAATCTTACTGTCACTATTCTTTTGAACAACTTCTTGTAATAAAGTCTTATAGTCTTGTACATATTTACCTTTTTTTACTATATCTAAATCATCTTTTAATTGCCCCAATACAAAGCTAGTAGCATTATCAATCCCCTGATCCAAATATATTGCACCAATTATTGCTTCAAATGCATCAGCTAAAATTGATGCTCGATTACGCCCACCTGTAGCCAATTCGCCCTTCCCGAACAGCAGATGTTTCCCAACATCTAATAAATGAGCCCTTTTTGCTAAAGTAGCCTCACAAACAACGCTAGCTCTCGCTTTTGTTAATTCACCTTCTGGCAGATTTGGAAAATTACAATATAAATAACTACTAACTATTAACTCTAAAACTGCATCACCTAAAAATTCTAGCCTTTCATTATGAATTACATGAAGTTTTTTTACTTCATTTGCATATGAAGTATGCGTTAATGCTTGATGCAAAAAAGAAATATCAAAAAACGTTATTCCTAATGTATGAGAAAATGTATTAAGTTCATCTTTTCTTTCTTCATTTAAAGTGTTCATAGCAATAAATGTTTACTTAGCAAATTTTTTTAATAAAATAGTAGCATTATGTCCACCAAAACCAAAGGAGTTAGATAATGCTGCATTTACTTTGCATTTTCTTGATTTATTAGGAACATAATCTAAATCTAGTTCTGGATCTGGTTGTTCATAATTAATAGTAGGAGGAACCTCATCATTTTCAATAGTTAACGCTGTAGCAATACATTCAACTCCGCCAGCAGCTCCTAGTAAATGTCCAGTCATAGATTTAATAGAACTTACTGCTAAATTATATGCATGATCTCCAAATAAATCTTTAATTGCTAATGTTTCATTTTTATCATTCATTGGAGTAGATGTTCCATGCGCATTAATATAATTAATTTCTTCTACATTCATTCCAGCATCAATAATTGCACGTTTCATACATTTAGCAGCTTGAACTCCACCAGGAGATGGAGCTGTAATATGATATGCATCTGAATTAGATCCATATCCAACCACTTCTGCATAAATATGCGCCCCTCTAGCTACCGCATGATCAAGACTTTCTAATATAACGACGCCTGCCCCTTCACCCATAATAAATCCACTTCTATTTTTTTCAAATGGGCGTGACGCTACTGTAGGATTATCATTATGTTCTACAGACATAGCTTTCATTGAGCAAAATCCAGCCACTGCTGCTGGTGAGATACAAGCCTCAGTTCCTCCAGCAACCATAACATCAGCTTCACCATATTGAATTAGTCTAAATGCATCACCTATAGAATTTGTCCCAGTTGCACAAGCCGTTACCACACAACTACTAGGACCTTGGAGCCCAAAAACAATAGACGTTTGACCAGTAGCCATATTACCAATCATCATTGGAATAAAAAATGGACTTACTCTACTAGGACCTTTTTCAAATAAACTTACATATTGAGAGTGCAAGGTTTCAATTCCACCAATACCTGTACCAATAATAACTCCGATACGTTCTTTATCCTCTGATTCTAAATCAATTTTAGAATCTTCAAATGCCATTTTTGTAGCTGCAACGGCAAATTGGGTAGATCTATCCATGCGTTTAGCTTCTTTTTTATCAATATATTCTGTTGGATCAAAATCACGTACTTCGCCAGCAATTTGTGTAGTATATCCAGTTGCATCAAATCGTGTAATTTGATTAATGCCAGATTTTCCTGCTAATAAGGCATTCCAAAAGTTTTCTTTTCCAATACCAATCGGAGTAATAGCTCCAATCCCAGTAATAACAACTCTATTTTTCAATCAAAGCACCTCACTTAATTTGTAACTTCAGCTTCCTTAAGAAGCTGAGCAAAAATTTCTTTTACTGATAAAATTTCTTCAATTTTATGAATATACTCCCCAGTAAATACAAGTCCATTTTCGACATCACCTTGTTGCGCTCGAATTAAGGCCTTGATTATGCAAAAATTCTGTTTGCATTTTTTTAAGCAAGCATCACATTTATCTATAGGAGAAATTCCATTCATTATCTTTTCAGCAAATGGATTTCGTACAGCACGACCTGGAAGCCCTACTGGGCTCTGTATTACAACAACGTCTTCCGGCCTAGCTTTTAAATAAAATTCTTTCAACGCTGGTGCTGCATTTGACTCTTCACTCGCAGCAAAGCGAGTTCCCATCTGAACACCATCAGCACCAAGTTTTATTAAATCTACAATGTCATATCCTGACATTGCGCCACCAGCGGCGATAACAGGAATATTGACAGCCTGTCTAATTCCTGGAATTAACGACTTTACTGATTGATCTGTTCCTAGGTGTCCACCAGCTTCTTTTCCTTCAACAATTACAGCCGTCGCACCCAAGTTTTCTGATATTTTAGCTAACTTTACAGATGATACAATTGGTACAATTGGTGTATTTGACTCCTTACCCAATCCAAACATATCACGTGAAAATCCAGCACCAGCAACAACTAGATCAATACCTTCACTTATAGCAGTTTTAACTAAATCACTAAATTTACGTGCAGCTACCATAGCATTTATTCCAATAACACCAGAAGTAAGTTTTCTAGCTAATCTAATTTCATGACGTAATTCATCCATTGACATACCAGATGCGGCAATAAGTCCAATTCCACCAGCATTGGCTACTGCAGCAGCCAATCTAGCAGTTGATAATCTAATAGCCATTCCACCCTGAATAATCGGCACCTTTGCAATTTTTTCACCAATTTTTAATTCTGGAAGTTTCACGAAATAATTCCTCCATTCAATAAAACATCACCTCAATAAAGTCCCGCTTTAGCGGGACTTTCAGAGAGTGATAAACTACATTATTTATTTTGCTCTATGTAGTTAACAGTATCTTTCACAGTTTTAATTTTTTCAGCTACTTCATCTGGAATTTCAACACTAAATTCTTCTTCAAATGCCATGATTAATTCAACAATATCAAGAGAATCAGCACCTAAATCATCAATAAAAGTAGAATCAATAGTAACATCATCAGCTTCAACACCTAATTGTTCTACTACAATTTCTCTAACTTTTTCAAAAGTTGACATACATTCACCTCCCTCCAAAGGTTGTTTCATATATATTACATTACCATGCCACCATCAACATTCAAAGTTTGCCCAGTAATGTAAGATGCATTATCAGAAACTAAAAACATTACAGCTTTAGCAACATCATCTGCTTCACCAAATCTTTGCAATGGAACTCTATTACTTAACTCTCTTTTTACTTCTTCAGATAAAATCGCCGTCATATCAGTAGCAATAAACCCCGGAGCAACTGCATTAACCGTTATTCCACGCGATGCCAATTCCCTTGCCATTGATTTTGTAAATCCAATAACACCCGCTTTAGCTGCTGCATAGTTTGCTTGACCAGAGTTCCCCATAATTCCAACAACTGAAGTCATATTCACAATCCTACCAGATTTCTGTTTCATCATCAATCTAGAAACTGCCTTTGTGCAAAGAAATATTCCCTTTAGATTTGTATTTAATACATCATCCCAGTCAGATTCCTTCATTCTCATTAATAATGAATCTCTAGTAATACCTGCATTATTTATTAGTATATCAATTCTTCCGCATTCTTTAACAACTTCTTGAATCATTTCTTCAACTGCATCTGCTTTAGAAACATCCGCTTGAATTAAAAATGACTTTCCACCAAAAGAGTTAATTTCACTTTCAACAGATTGCGCTGCTTCTTGATTTCCAGCATAATTTATTACAACTAAAGCACCAGCTTTTGCCAATGAAATTGCGATTGCTCTACCAATTCCGCGCGATGCACCAGTAACTAGAGCAACCTTACCATCTAAATGCATTTTAACGAACCTCCTTGAAATAATCAAGAGTTTTTTCTAAGGAGGTAATATCTTCGACATTTAAATTTATGATTAATTTATCAATTTTCTTATTAAAGCCATTTAAAACTTTTCCCGGACCAACCTCAATAAAAGTCTTAGCACCTTGTTCTACTATCTCAGCAACGCAGTCTTCCCACTTTACAGGACTAGCCGCTTGTTTAACTAATAAATTTTTAATTGTAGCAGCATCATGCATTACTTTACCATTAACATTCGCTACTACCGGGATTTTAGCATCACGAATTTCTACTTTGTCTAATTCAACGGCTAACTTTTCTGCTGCTGGTTGCATTAATAAACTATGAAATGGAGCACTTACTGGTAACATTACAGTTTTTCTAGCACCTGTATCTTTTAAACAGCTACAAGCTTCTTCTACGCCACGAGTAGTTCCTGCAATAACAACTTGCCCCGGACAATTAAAATTAACGGCTTGTACTGATTCTCCATTGTTCGAAATTCTTTGACAAATTTCAATAATCTTCTCTCTATCCATACCTAATATTGCAGCCATTCCGCCTTTCCCCAAAGGCACAGCCTCTTGCATGAATTTACCACGTTGGTGAACAAGATATACAGCATCTTCAAAATTTATTGCGCCGGCAGCTACAAGTGCAGAGTATTCACCTAAACTATGCCCTGCAACAATATCAGGACTTAAACCTTTTGACTTTAACACCTCAAAACATATAACACTCATTGTTAAAATAGCCGGCTGTGTATTATATGTTTTTCGCAGTTCCTCTTCCGGTCCATTAAAACACATATCTTTAATAGAAAAACCTAATGCTTTATCAGCCTTTTCAAATAAATCTTTAGCTATTTCATAATTTTCATATAATTCTTTTCCCATTCCTACAGTTTGAGAACCTTGTCCAGGAAAAACAAAAGCAATTTTATTCATCTGATCGCTCCTATTATATTATTTTTGAAACGTATTGTTTAATTTTTCTTTTACAGGATAAATCCCTTTAATTAAATTTTGCATAATATCATCCACAGATTCAATTGAGCTAATTAATCCAGAAATTTGCCCAATCATAACCGATCCATTATCAATATCACCTTTGTGAGTCGCTAAATGCAGTTTTCCCGCACCCAACTGTTCTAACGCTTCTATACTTGCCCCATTTTTTTCGAGTTCTAAATATTCACGCGTTAATTTATTTCCAATTACACGAACAGGATGCCCAGTGCTCACGCCCGTAACAACAGTTGATCGATCTTTAGCTTTCAGAACAGCATTTTTATAATTTTCATGGGCAATACATTCTTTTGATGCAACAAATCGCGAACCGATTTGTACTCCTTTCGCCCCAAGTGCAAATGCCGCTGTAATCCCACGTGAATCAGCAATCCCACCGGCTGCTATAACAGGAATATTTACAGCATCTACAATTTGAGGAACTAATGCCATTGTTGTAATTGTTCCAATATGTCCTCCACTTTCCATTCCCTCTGCAATTACAGCATCTACACCGATTTTCTCCAATCGTTTTGCTAACGCAACTGACGCAACTACTGGAATCACCTTACTGCCGATTTCTTTTAATGCCGGAATATATTCTCCTGGATTTCCCGCACCAGTAGTAACTACAGGCACTCTCTCATCAATTACAACTTCCATAACCTCTTTTACAAAAGGAGACATCAGCATAATATTTACACCGAAGGGCTTTTGCGTAAAGCTTTTAGCCTTTCGTATTTCATTTCTTAATATATCCGGCGGCATATGCCCTGCACCAATAATACCAATTCCTCCAGCGTTAGATACGGCAGCAACCAATTCAGCTGTACCAATCCAAGCCATTCCACCTTGCATAATCGGATATTCTATATTTAATAAATCACAAATAGTATCATTAAACAAAACTATTCCTCCTTCGACCATTTCAATACACAAGATGCCCATGTCAGCCCTGCACCAAATCCGACTAAAACTATAATGTCACCTTTTTTAAAATGGCGTTCTTTCACAGCTTCTGCAAGCGCAATTGGAATTGAAGCTGCAGAAGTATTTCCATACTTATTAACATTAACAAAAACTTTATCCATTGGCAAGTGTAAACGTTTTGCTGCCGATTTAATAATGCGAATATTTGCTTGATGTGGGATAAGACAATCCACATCCTTAGTATCCAAACCTGCATCTTCTAAAGCTTTATAAGCAGCCTCGCCCATAATTTTAATTGCAAATTTAAAAACTTCATTACCATTCATATGAATATAATGCATTTTATTTTTCACTGTTTCCAAAGTTGCAGGATAAAGACTTCCTCCTGCTGGCATATGCAAGAATTCAGCTCCAGAACCATCTGCACCTAATTCTACACCAAGTATCCCATATCCTTCTTCAACAGGACCAAGAACAGCTGCACCAGCACCATCCCCAAATAATACACAAGTATTACGATCTTCCCAGTTTGTAATTTTCGATAAAGACTCCGCAGCAACAATTAGAACCTTTTTGTACATTCCAGATTGAATAAATTGACTTCCTACACTCATGGCATATACAAAACCAGAGCAAGCAGCCGATAAATCAAAAGCTGCTGCATTTACCGCTTGTAATTTATTTTGTACTACACAAGCCGCCGACGGAAAAACCATATCAGGTGTCAAGGTTGCTACAATAATAAGGTCTATTTCTTCTGGCTTAACCCCTGCATCAGCTAAAGCATTTTGCGCCGCTTTCACTGCAATATCTGAGGTTGCTATATTGTCATCGACAATTCGGCGTTCACTGATTCCTGTCCGATCTATAATCCATTCATTATTCGTATCAACCATTTTCTCTAAATCCGCATTTGTTACCACTTTTTCTGGTGCATAGTACCCAGTACCTATTATTCCTACTCCAAATTTATTCTTTGACATTTTCTACATCGGCCTCCTTTATTACATTATCCTTAATATGCTGAACCACATCATTTTTTATATAATTACAGGTTATTCCAACTGCACTTCTAATCGCTTTGGCTTTTGAACTTCCATGACAAATAATAAAGCACCCATCTACCCCTAATAAAGGTGCACCACCATATTCAGCATAATCGACACGTTTACTAAGCTTTTTAAGACTTGACTTTAATACTAAAGCCGCCAATTTTGAAAATATATTACTATTTTTTATTGCATCTTTTAGCAAATCAATCATTGTTTTTGCTAATCCCTCGGCAAATTTTAAAACAATATTTCCTACAAAGCCATCACAAACTACAACGTCAACAGTTCCTTTAGGAATATCTCTTCCTTCAACATTTCCAATGAAGTTAATTGTTTTTAAGCTTTGTAAAAGAGGATATGTCGATAAAGCCTGTTCATTTCCTTTTGTAGGTTCCTCTCCTATATTTAGCAAACCAACTTTCGGATTATGTATACCAAAAACATATTTAGCATATATTGCCCCCATAATGGCACTCTGCTTTAATTGGTTTGGTTTACTATCAACATTCGCACCAGAATCTAACAATAAAGTTATTCCTTCACTGTTAGGTAGTGGAGTCGCAATTGTCGGTCTATCAATCCCAGAAATACGCCCTAAACCAAGAAGTGCCGCAGCTACAGCAGCACCAGTACTTCCAGCGGAAAGAACCGCATCACATTCTCCTGTCTTTACCAATCTTGTAGCCACAACAATCGAAGAATTTTTTTTTCTTCTTACAGCTGCACCAGGATGCTCTCCCATTTCAATTACTTCATCTGCATGATAAATCGAAATTTTATTTCTATTCCAATTAGGTTTAGTCGCTAAAACTTTATTAATTTTTTCTTTATCTCCGACTAAAACTAACTCGCAATCAAATTGTTCTGTAGCCTCTATAGCACCAAGCACAATTTCTTTTGGCGCATCATCACCGCCCATTGCATCAATTGCAATTTTCATAAAGAAATGCCCTCCATTAATCTAATGAAACCATAATAAATTTAGCACGAAATACTTCTTGACATGCATTTTTTATTTTCACCCAAACAAAATATTTATTACCTCTTCGCTTTACAATCTCTGCTTTTGCGATCAATTTTTCACCGACTTCTATCGGTATTTTATACTTTATATTTGCCACTCCAGTTACAGCGGCCGGCGCATCAATTACTGCTAAAGCCAAAGAATTTGCTTGAGAAAAGACATGATATCCCCTTGCCACTTTTGTTTTTTCAAAAACCATATCTTCTGTAACAGTCATTAAAGATATTCCGCTTTTGCCTAATTCTAAATCTATAAGCTCTCCTACAACATCTCTATTAGATATTGATTTAACTTTTAATTGCGCATCTTCTGCCATTTTTTTTATGCGTTCGCGCAATTCTGGAACCCCTAGTTCTAACCTATCTAAACGAATTGTCTGAATACTAACGTGTAAACGTTTTGACAATTCTTCATCAGTTAAAAAAGGGGTTTCTTGTATATATTCTAATAAAAATCGTTGTCTATCAGCTTTCTTCATCCGCGCCATACTACTATCACCTATTTTTAGTATCAGGTACTATAATCAAGTCATTGTGTCCATTATAAAACATATCAATACTAAAAATCAAGAAAAATAAAAAATAAAATGAGCAATATATAAGTTAACTTATATATTGCTCATACTAGAAATTTTTATTCAGCTTCTACTTTAACTACTTCTTTACCATCGTAGTAACCACATTCAGAACATACACGATGTGGCATTTTAGGTTCATGACATTGCGGACATGCAATAAGACCAGGAACAGTTAATTTCCAATTCGCGCGACGTTTATCACGACGAGCTTTAGACATTTTACGTTTAGGTACTGCCATTTATTACACCTCCTTAAATCAACTCAGGCAATTAAACCTTTACCGCTTATTTAAAAGCTTTTGTAATGCTGCAAGCCTCGGATCAACAATGTGTCTATCGCACCCACATTCTTCATCATTCAGGTTCGCACCACATTTCAAACACAATCCGCGACAATCAGGACTACATATATTATTCAGTGGTTGCGACAGCAATATCGTCTCACGAATTAAATTCGCAATATCAACTTCGTTTCCACTAAAACAAATTACTTCTTCCCCGACGTCCTCATCGCTCACTTCTGCTTTACACTCTTCAAGAAAACTCAACATTTGCTTTTGAGAAAAATATTCTAAACAACGATCACATTGAAAAGATTTAGTAAAACTGATATCCCCAGAAATCCTAAAGCAAGTTCCCGTATATAAAACTTCTCCCTTAATATCAACATTACCATCTATGGTATATTGACTAACATTTATATCAAGTTCCTCTGCTGAAGTCGTAAAACTAAATATGTAAGCTTTCCCAACATTAGTTTTAGGTTGCACGACATTAATTTTCATCATTTCCACCTCAACCTCAATCTATTATAGCGATACGAAAGAAAAATGTCAAGATTTTTATCTTTTAAATAAATATAATATAGTTCTATCTATATTTAGTAAGAAAAAATGTTAAAATAGATTTTATCTAAAATAAATACAGGGGTGAAGTCTTTATGTCTATATTAGGCATTATCGCAGAATACAATCCATTTCACAATGGTCATCAATTCCATTTAAATATTTCAAAAGAGAAAGTACAACCATCTGGAATCATATGTGTTATGAGTGGAAATTTTACTCAAAGAGGTGAAATAGCTTTGCTAGATAAATGGAGCAGAGCTGAAATGGCAATAAAATGCGGAGTAGATTTAGTTATAGAGCTTCCATTTGTGTTTACGGCACGCAGTGCTGAATCATTTGCAAGTGGCGCTATAAGATTGTTAGATGCCTTAAAAATCGTTAATACCGTTTCTTTTGGTGCAGAAATTTCAAATTATAATTTGCTAAATAGTATTGCTCTCATTTCAGAAAACACAGATTTTTTACCCCTCTTTAAAAAACACCTAAAATTCGGTAAAAGCTATCCGCAAGCATTAGCAACATCTATTAGTTCACTACTAAATATCTCGCCTGAAATAATTTCTAAACCGAACAATATATTAGCGATAGAATATTTAAAAGCAATTCATCAGTATAATTCCGCTATCCAGCCTTTGCTAATTGAACGCTCTATAGCTCAACATAATGACACAAGTATAGCTGATGTTATTGCTAGCGCATCTGCTATTAGGCATCAAATTTTCACCAATCCACAAGGTTTATCGGCGGTAAAAAACTGTATTCCTATTTCAACTTATAATGTAATGATGAACCGATTACAAGAAAATTTGCTTCCTTCTCTAGATAACTTATCAATCCCACTACTTGCAAAGTTACGCAATACTACCATATTAAATCTTCAAGAAACTCCTGGAGTAGCTGAAGGTTTAGAACATAAAATATTTAATGCTATGAATATATCGACTTCTTATGAATCATTACTTGAAAATATTAAAAGCAAACGATATCCAAATTCTAGGTTGCAAAGAATTTTACTTCATTTTTTAATAGGTACAAAAAAAAATTCCTTACACTCCTTTGACAAAAGCGGACCTTTATATGCTAGAGTTTTAGGTTTTAATCAAACGGGAAGAACTTTATTAAAGAAAGTAAAACAACACTCCGATATTCCTATCATAACCAAAGTAAGTAAACACATTACATCTAAAGATAAAAACAATTCAAATCTAACAGATCTACAAAAAATGTTATTACTAGATATTTATGCAACCGACTTATTTTTTCTTAGTCTTCCAGATTCAAAAAAACATATTGGAGGATTAGATTTTTTAAACAGTCCTATTTTTTTAATTTAATATTACATTAAAAGCTTCTCAAAAACCATTAATTTGAATATGAATTATTAAAATTAATTTTGAGGAGTATAAAATTCAATGAAAACCATTAAACATTCCAAAATAATTACTTATTTATTTGCACTAGGTCTAATTTTCATGACCATTTCAATAATCACTAATCCAAAAATAACTTTTGATGCAGCAATTTCTGGGATAAGTTTATGGTGGAACGTAATCTTCCCGTCTTTATTACCTTTCTTCATTCTTTCAGAACTTCTCATGGGTATTGGAGTTGTAAATGCCATAGGCGTTTTTCTTGAACCCTTAATGCGTCCCGTTTTTAATGTTCCTGGTGTAGGTGCTTTTGCTTTATCTCTTGGCCTTGCTTCAGGATATCCAATGGATGCAGTTATAACTAGTAAGTTGAAAAAAAACAACCTTTGTTCTTCTATTGAAGCGGAACGATTACTTGCATTCAGTAATACAGCTGATCCATTATTTATCTTTGGCGCAGTGTCCGTTGGAATGTTCCAGTCTCCTGAGTTAGGCATGATTTTAGCTTTGGCCCACTACTCTTCTAGTATAATTATAGGATTCATTTATAGTTTCTATGGAAGAAATAAAGATCAAATTTCTTCCTGCGTAAAACCCTATAATAATATTTTTAAACGTGCATTTCAGGAATTATATTTATATAGACAAAAAGACCCCCGCTCCATTCCTAACCTACTAGGAGACGCTATTAGAACTTCAATGAACACTATCTTATTAATCGGTGGATTTATTGTTATTTTCTCAGTCTGTCTGAATTTATTATCAGCAATTGGTATAATCGCATATTTAAATCTTTTCTTTGCTAATCTTTTGACAATTATAGGATTTAGTGATGCTCTTTCACAAGCATTAAGCTTTGGATTATTCGAAATAGATTTAGGTGTATTAGCTGCAAGTCAAGCAGATTGCCCTTTAACTGAAAAAGTTGCAATCGCAAGCGCAATTATTGCTTGGAGTGGTTTATCTGTACATGGGCAAGTAGCAAGTATTGCAACTGAATCCCACATTCGAATGTTTCCCTATATAATCTCTCGTTTTTTACATGCAATTTTCTCAGCAATTCTAGTTCTTTTACTTATGGGACCAGCAAATTTCATCACTCAACTGTTTTTATCCCCTGATATTACCGTTACAAAATCAATTCATTCATTGTCAGATTGGATCTTAAGAATAGATTTTATCGCATACCAAACATGTCTTATATTGCTTGTTATGTTCATCTTATCTATGTTTTTTTTATTTTTAAAAAAGTTATTTTATATTCAGAAATAAATATAATGCGTTCTAAATATTTAGAGCGCATTATATTTTTATAGCTAAACTTCAAGTTATTTAATTTTTTTTAATTCAACATGTGCTTGTCTTATTGTTTGAAGCGCAGTATTTAAATTTTGATCTAACTGACTAAAAACTGCATCTGCATATTCAAAAGCATCACTACGCAATGCTTCGCGTTCCTTCTTCGTTGCATCCATTAAATCTTTTGCACTTTCTTGAGCTTTTTTGGCTATAATATGATCATTTATTAAAGAATCTGCCCTATTATGAGCCATCTCAACGATTTTTTTAGCTTCCTCCTCAGCCTCAGCTAGAATATGATTTCTTTCCTTTACGATATTTTGTGCATCTTGAATTTCATTTGGAACATCACGTCTTAATGCATCTAAAAGAGTCACTAAATCATCTTCTTCTATTACTCTCTTGTTCGTAAAAGGCACTCTGCCTGCCTCTAAAATCAACTGTTCCATTTTATCCAAAAACTCTTCAATGGTCATTAATAGCACCATCCTATCTATTCATTTGTTTTTTCAAATCAGAAATTCTTTGTTTTATTTTTATTTCTACATACTCGGGCACGAGTCCTTTAATATTTCCATCAAAATTTGCTAATTCTTTAATTCCAGACGAACTTAAAAACGAATACTCATTACTCGTCATCATAAATATCGTCTCAATCTCAGAATCTATCTTTTTTAATAATAAAGCTCGCTGAAACTCATATTCAAAATCACTAATCGCTCTTAAACCACGAACAACAATTTTAGAATCATTTTCTCTAACATATTCATTTAGCAATCCACTAAAACAATCTATTTTTATATTTTTTATATGTTCAGTAGATTTTTTTAATAAATCTACACGTTCTTCCATTGTAAACAACGGTTTTTTGTTTGGATTGTGAAAAACGCCAACGATAAACAAATCAAACATTCCACTTGCTCTTTCAAAAATATCAATATGTCCGTTGGTAACAGGATCAAAACTCCCTGGACATACAGCAATCCGCATAATTTTATCTCTCCTTTTACGCTTAATAACTATTTATTATATTGATATATACTGATTATAGTTGTGCCATATTTTTGCTGTTTTTTTAAATTTAAATATTTTAAATTCTCAATTAATTTATCTTCTCTAGAATGTTCAATAATGACCAGCGCTTCATTAGAAAGAATTTCCAGTTCGTCTAAGATCACTAGAACTTTTTCACTCAACCCTTTGTTGTATGGAGGATCACAAAAAACAAGATCAAATCGCAAATCCATATTCATAAACTTTCTTAACGCTGAGAAAACATCCATTTTATAAATATTGCATTGTTCGATTAATTTTGTATGTTCAGCATTATCTTTTATTACACGCATGCTATCTAAGCTCTGATCAACAAAAAAGGCTTTATTAGCCCCCCTACTCAATGCCTCTAATCCTAAATTCCCACTTCCCGCGAAAATATCCAATACATTAGAAGCATAGATTTTATTTTGAATTATACTAAATAAAGATTCTTTTACCCTATCTGCCGTTGGTCTAGTTACTAAGCCTTTTGGCGCTTTTAATTTGCATCCTTTTGCAATTCCTGTTATTATTCTCATTGTACTCCCTCATATAAAATTATATTTTATATTCTAGCATATTTGCTATCATTAGTGAATATTAGCACGTACAAAATACATGTTTAATATGCAAGACTTAAAGAAAGGTGATAAAGTGAAATCTAAAATTATTGCAAGCTTTTCTATTTTTCTTATAATAACCTGCTATTTTTTTTCAACTATTCCTAGTTATAGACTAATGACACCCATCCCAATTCAATATCAACATAAAATTTTATTGATTCCGTTAGACAGTCGCCCGCCTTGTACAAATTTTGTTATTGACCTAGCTAAAATAGTAAATATTGAAATAATCATTCCACCTGATGAAATTCTTGACAATTATAAAACACCCGCAAATCAAATTTTAGTACGACAATGGTTGAAAGATAATATTAAAAATGTAAATTTTGCTATTATATCTACAGATATGCTCATTCATGGAGGCCTAATGGCTTCACGCCTTTCCGAAGGCTCAGAGAATGACATAGTTGATACACTTCAGCTATTGCAAGAAATACATAACCAATATCCAAGCATAGATTTATATGCCTTTAATATAATCCCGCGTCTTTGGGTTGGCGACAGCGAAGAAACTAAAAAATATCAAAAAAGTATTCTAGAGTTTTCTAAATTAAAAGATATTATTTATACCTTTCATAATCCTATTGATATAGAACGACAAAAGGAAGTAGAAGCAAAACTGCCAGCGAATATCAAAAATAATTATCTTACCTTATATACTGAAAATGAAAAATTGAATAAAGAATTAATAAATTTAGCCCAAAAAGGTGTTTTGAAACAACTGATTATCGGTCAAGATGATGGACAATCCTTCGGCATCCCCAATATAATAAAAAGAAATTTACAACATTATTTATGGCAAAAAAACATCGCTGAAAACCAGGTGATTATTACCAGAGGGACCGATGAAATTGCTTTAACTATATTAGGGAGTATAAATTCTACACTTCAAAATCATCAACCTAAAATTTTTGTACAATACAATGATGAAAAAGCATCAAGTATTGTAATGCCCTATATGCCACATTCAGTTGCAACTACCGCAAAAGAAAAAATTGAAATTGCTAAAGGAATTCAAACCACTTCTATTGATAGTGCAGATTTTGTTCTTTACGTTTACATTGGAACTAAAGACAATATGCAGAATCGATATACTAGTACACAAGAATTAAAAAAGCTTTTAGAGAGCGGCTACAAAGTCGCGTTAGTTGATTTAAGTGAAAACTTCGAAGCTTCTGAAACACTTTTTCCTGTGTTAAAAGCTAACCACGTTCCATTAAATCAGTTGATTGCCTACTCTGGATGGAATACCACAAGCAATTCTCTCGGAACTACAATCACACAAGCAACTTTATTTACTAGCAAATTACACAATATCACCAGCGAAAGGGATTTAGAATCCACGTATTTGAATCATTTGACATTTTTAACTTCACGCTTCTTAGAAGATTGGTATTATTTAAAATCTTCACATGAAAAAATTGACCGTCTTTTAAAAGCACAAAATATTGATGTATATGATTTAAATGATTCTTACAACTTTGCAAACGCACAATTACAAAAAGAAATGTTGCAGCAATCTCGTATTCTATTGAATGACTCTGCTTATACAATTCCAATTAAAATCCAGTATAATGATACTTATTTTCTTTTAAAAGTTAAAGATATAAATATTGATGTAAAATATCCTTGGCAGCGAACCTTTGAAATTGATTTAAAACCTACACTATCTTTTGTTATTGCCAAAGATATTTCTTGACTTTCACATTATAAAAGAATATAATATTTAACTATCGGGTATGTTTTTGGGGCGTCGCCAAGTTGGTAAGGCACGGGATTCTGACTCCCGCATTCGTTGGTTCGAGTCCAGCCGCCTCAGCCATTTTGATTTTTAAAAGTGATATAAAAAAAAGAGGAGCTTTCTTAGCTCCTCTTTTCTATATATCACTTTTTTCATTTTTTTTAGATTCAATGATATCTTTTGCCAATTTATTAGGTAATTCTTCATAATGTGAAAACTCCATATCAAAGGTTCCTCTGCCTTGCGATATCGATCGTAAATCTGTAGCATACCTCGCTAATTCACTTAATGGAGCTTGAGCTCTCACCAATCCCATTCCTTTGGTTATGTTTTCCATCCCTAAGATTCTACCTCTGCTAGCATTTAAATTACCAATAATATCTCCCATATAATATTCTGGAATACTAATTGTTAAATTATAGATTGGCTCAAGCAATATAGGTTTTGCTAACATCGCTCCTTTTTTAATCGCCAATGCACTTGCCATCTTGAATGCGATTTCGGACGAATCCACGTTATGATATGATCCATCACATAAATTGACTTTGATATCAACCATAGGATATCCAGCTAAAATACCCGCTTCTAAAGTTTCTCGAACCCCTTTTTCAACCGCCGGAACATATTGTTTAGGTATAGCTCCACCAAAGAGCGTTTCGATAAACTCAAACCCGCTTCCAGCTGGCAAAGGTTCTATTTGCAGCCATACATGCCCATATTGTCCATGGCCACCGCTTTGTTTTTTATGCTTACCTTCTACTTTCTCACTAGCAGTTATCGTCTCTCTATAGGGAATCTTGCGTTCTTTCAACAAAACTTCAACCCCAAATTTTCTTTTTATTTTATCTAAAATAATTTCTAAATGTAATTCTCCGATACCACTGATTAATAATTGTTTTGTTTCAGAATCTTTAAAAACTTTTATTGTCAAATCTTCGTCGGTAATACGCCCTAATGCATTGCTAATCTTATCCTCATCGCCCTTGTTTTTCGCCTGTATCCCCATCGTAAACATCGGTTTAGGAAATTCAATTGGCTCATATAAAATGGTATTTTCTTTGCTGCAAAGTGTATCTCCAGTCGCTACATATTGCATTTTTGCTATGACAACAATATCTCCTGCATGAGCTATTTCCATAGCCTCCTGTTGTTTTCCTCGCATCGTAAAAAATGCATTTATCTTCTCCGATTTTTCCTTATCAACATTATATAAAGTCATATCTGCTTTTAATACGCCTGAAATTATTTTTAAATAATTTAGCCTACCGACAAATGGATCTGCTGTTGTTTTAAAAACAATAGCGGAGAATTCATCTGTAGCAACCCGTTCAATAATTTCTCCTGTATCGGGAATAATTCCCATCACCGGTTTGAGCATTGGTTCTGGCATATAATTGATAATGGAATTTAACAGCTTACGAGATCCAATATTCTTTAAGGATGACCCACATAAAACAGGAAATATTTTTGCCGCCTGAATTCCCTCCGCTAAAGCAATAGAAACTTCTTCTTCTGATATCTCTTTTCCCTCTAAATACTTATCTAATAAATCATTATTAAATTCGGCTACGACTTCAATTAATTGCTGTCTAGCGTCCTCTACTTCTTTTTGCAAAAATTCTGGTATTTCTCCTTCTACAGGCACATTGTTACTCGTAACAAACCGAGTATTCATCGATAATAAATCTACAACCCCATGAAAGGCTTCTTCAGAACCAATCGGAATCTGAATAGGCACTACGCCTGTTCCAAATTTTACTTTTAACTGTTCGACTACAGCATAAAAATCTGCATGTTCCCGATCCATTTTATTAATAAAAAAAGCCCTTGGCAATTTAATTGCACTAGCATACTCCCAAACCTTTTCCGTCTCAACTTCTATTCCCGCAGGAGCACATAGCACAATTAAAGCACTATCAGCCGCCTGCATTACAGATTTCACTTCGCCTATGAAATCAGGATAACCAGGAGTATCAATAAAATTCAATTTATAACCTTGCCATTCACAAGAGGCTAGAGTACTACTTATACTCATCTTTCTTTTTACTTCTTCAACCTCAAAATCAATGAGTGACGTCCCTTCATCTACTTTACCTATTCTTTTTGCATAGCCAGCATTAAAAATCAAAGTATCTGTCAGTGAAGTTTTCCCTGATTTTCCGTGTCCTACAATTGCAATGTTTCTAATAAGATTTCTTGTATACTCTTTCATGGTTATCCCTCCTGTGCTATTAACTCGACAGCTACAATATTGTCAGTATTTTCTGTATTCTCTGACAACATGCCATTCTCCTTTTTTAAAATTGATTTTTCTAAAAATTAAACCGTCCTAAATCATATAAATTATTTAAAGTAATTTATATGATCTAGGACGGTTTAATAAGTAATTATTTATTTTTACTGATGACACGTATAACACTTCGCAATGGTTTTGGCACAGAAAAAACATAAATAGAAACCGCTTTCACTAAAACCCCTCCTATGATAATCCATCTACATTACCATATGTATCACAGAAGAATTTTGTGACAATTAAAGTTCTTCATAACGCATCAACACAAAACACAAATCAGATAATCTGTTTAAATAGATTGTTACATATTTCGATACCGCTTCGTGATGATGTAAAGCAAGAACTCTGCGCTCAGCTCTTCTAATCGTAGTTCGTGCTACATCTAAAGCGGCACCAGCAGACGTATCTCCAGGCGTAATAAAAGCAGTTAACGGTGGTAATTTCCCCTCAAAATTATCAATAATATTTTCAATCTCATCAATATGTTTTTGGGTAATATATTCTTTAGAAGATTTGCTTGCCAATTCAGCCATTAATAGCATACTAATTTTTTGTATACTATGAATTTGCTCAATTACCTCTTCCTTCTTCGCAAAAGCTCTAGCTAGCCCTAAAAAAGAATTTGCTTCATCAACTGAACCATATGCCTCTACTCGTATTGAATCTTTATCAACACGTTCACCTGTAAAAAGCCCTGTAGTTCCATGATCGCCAGTTTTTGTATAAACACCCACAATATCATCTCCATTTAAAAATTATACATTAATTCATCTGCTAGAAAAAATAAATTGATTTCCCGTCGCGCATTTTCGATACAATCCGATGCATGTACAGCATTTAAAGTACTATCTGTAGCAAATTTAGCTCGAATTGTATTAGGTTCTGCATTTACTGGATTTGTGGCACCATTAATTTTTCTTACCTCATTGATTGCATTTTCCCCACTTAAAACTAATGCAACTAATGGACCTGAAATCATAAAATCAACAAGTTTAGCATAATAAGGTTTACCAATATGTTCAGCATAATGTTTTGCTGCCAACTCTTTTGTCATTTTCAACATTTTTAAAGCTTCAATTTTCAAACCAGCTTTTTCATATTCAGTTAAAATAACCCCTATTGAATTCATTTTCACAACATCCGGCTTTATTAAAACAAGTGTATGTTCCATTTGCTTGACTCCTTATTTTATGTATTCTTGTGCTATATCATAATAATGCATAGCCGATTTTTTTATATCTGCTATTTCTTTTTCAGTTAATTGTCGAACCACTTTTCCCGGAATTCCCATAACCATCGAATTTGGTGGTATAACTTTTCCTTCAGTTACTACACTTCCTGCTGCAATTATAGAATTTTCACCAATTTTACAATAACCGAGTAAAACTGCTCCCATTCCAATTAGACAATTATTCTCTACTGTGCATCCATGTACAATTGCCCCATGCCCAACGGTTACATAATCTCCAATAAGGGCTGGGCAATCCCCCATTACATGTACTGTACAATTATCTTGAATATTAGTATATTTTCCAACTCGAATTTTTTCTATATCGCCACGCAGCACAGAATTAAACCAAATATTTGCTCCTTCTTCAACTTTGACATCACCAATAACAGCAACACCTTCTGATATATATACACTTGAATCAATTTGAGGTGCTACTCCTTTATACGAAATAATATTTTTTTTATTCAAATAAAACAACTCCTAATTTAAAGAATCTATTTTCTATGATATGACAATTTCTATATTCCATCAAGCCATTATTTGTTATTTTTTAATTTTTATGTTTCAAGATGTCATCTTTATCTCATTTTCTTTTTGATTCAATTCTTTTTCTATTGATTCAAGCATTTTCATACTATTATCCGATATTTTTTTTATTAGTATCGGATTAATAAAGTTTGCTAACATCGAAATTCCTAAATCAACATCTATAATAAGCTTTACTATAGTTCCCTCTTGCGTTTTCTCCAGTATCCATTCTCCGTTAAAATTAGTAAAATCACCTTCAATTTGTTTATATGAAATTTTATAGTTTTTTTCATCAAACAAATCTTCTTCTATCCATCCTACTTTTATTCCATCCACGAATACCTTCCATGAAGTTATTGTTTTACAAGTATCACGCTCTAAGATTTTTACCTCTACTACGTTGTCCATAAATTCTGGATAACGTTCCATTCTACAAATAAATGGATAAATAGCATCACAACTGTATTTTAAAAGTTTGTCAACCTCTATATGCGGCATAAAAAAACCTCCCTATACTTATTTTAACTGTAAATATATTTATTCCATAAATTTTTCAATACTTTGAAATGCTTCTGCAAAAATGTTAATCACTTGATCAATTTCTTTCTCCGTAATAATAAATGGCGGCTCTAATCGAATTACCTTTGGGTTATTTAGCGTATATGCAACTAAAACACCGCGTTTTATAAGTTCAGCAATGGTTAATCCACCTATTTCCTCCTTAATCAACTCAACTCCAATCATCAAACCACGCCCACGAATTTCTTTTATTAAATGTGGATAAGTAGATTTTAATTGTTCTAATTGGCTAATGAAATATTTCCCTTTTTTACCAACCATTAAATTTTCATATTCACGTTGCATAAAGGTAATAGTTGCAATTCCTGCACTACAAGCTAAAGGATTTCCTCCAAAAGTCGAAGTATGCAAAAAAGGACTCTCTATAAAAGAATTCCATATTTCTTTTGTAGACGAAAAAGCTCCAATTGGCATTATCCCACCGCCAAGGGCTTTAGCTGTAAGAATAATATCCGGTACTACTTCATCATAATTCACCGCAAAAAATTTACCCGTGCGCCCCATTCCGGTTTGAATTTCATCACAAATTAGTAGACAATTATATTCTTCACATAGTTGCTTTACTTTATTCAAATATCCGGTATCAGGAACTATAATTCCACCTTCCCCTTGTATTGGTTCCACAATAATTGCAGCTGTATCTTTGTCAACAATTTTACATAAAGATTCTATATCATTAAATGGAACATGAAAAAAGTCTTGAAGTAATGGCTTAAATGGATCTCTATATAACTCTCTTCCGGTAGCACTTAACGCACCTAAAGTCTTCCCATGAAACCCATTCAGCATGGCAATAATTTTACTTTTACCCGTATAAAGTTTAGCTAATTTCAAAGCCCCTTCCACTGCTTCGGCTCCACTATTTACCACAAAACTATATTTTATATCCCCCGGCAAGATTTCCGCTAGTAAATTTGAAAATTCTGCCAAAGGTCGATTTAGAAAAACTTTGCTCCCCATAGGCATGAGATCCAATTGCTTTTTTACTTCATCAATTATAAATGAGTTGCGATGTCCAAAATTAAAAACTCCATACCCTCCTAAACAATCTATATATGGCTTATTGTTTATATCGTATATGTATAATCCATCTGATTTATCTTCAACTTTTAAAATATTCATAAAATATAACAATTTAGGCAACGATGGGTTAATATATTTTTTATACTTCTCAACAATTTCATCACAAATAAAGTTATCCATATTAATTCCCCCATAAAATTCAATTAAACAGACTTATTTAAACTCATTCTGAATTGTCTTTATATTTATAACTATTTATAATAATTAGTTCATTGCTAATTTTCTGTACTGATTCCCAAGGAATTGATATTGCACGATTGCTTCCAATGAAATGCGATAATGCATTTCTATTGGGAATCAATATAGAATGAATACTTCCACTTGTATCATCAAATACCAATTCACATTCATCCAAAACTCCAATCTTTATCCCATCGTTAATATCGACAATTTCTTTTCCCCTAAGCTCACTTAATCTCATAACCTCACCCACCTTATTATTCTTTCAATAACCGGTTGAAATACTGCTAAAAGTATAGAAATTAGTGCAATGGGTTCGACCTCTATTGCAAAAATTATAATTTTATCAGGAATAACAATTTTTAAAAAAGAAATTAACAGCGTAATTGCCAAATAAATCCCGCCTGCTGTTCCTATTAAATCTTGTATTGCTAATGACAATGGAGATGATACAGGCTCAACTTCTACTTTTTTTCTATATTTGTAGCTACGCAACCAAATTCCATATATAAGTAAAAGGAATATCCCGCCAATACTCCACACGATAATACCTCCTCTATCTATATAAAATTATGAGCTAACTCGCAATTTATTCAAAAAAAAAAATAAGAATAACAGATGAAACTGTCATTCTTATTTATGCATGTTTAAATTTCCGTAGCCTGTACTCCTTGTGAGTCAATATCTAAAATAACATATTTTGCATCAACATCATTTGATCTAAAAGCACTTACCATCGCTTCGCCTATTTCATTCATTTTTTCAGTTGTAAATGCAATCAAGCAAGGACCTGCCCCACTTAAAGCAACACCTAATGCACCATTTTTTAAGGCTTTGTTAAATACATCTTCCATTCCAGGGATCAAACCTAGGCGATATGGTTGATGTAATTTATCCCCTAGGGCATTTCTCAAGTGTTGATATTCGCCTTTACACAGCGCACCTACTAATAGCGCCGTACGGCTAACATTAAAAACCGCATCTTGTAATGGAACCATATTAGGCAGGACTCTTCTTGCCATTTTAGTCGATAAATTAAAGCTAGGAATAGCTACGACTAATTTAATTCCTTTTGGTGGCATAAAAGATAAGCATTGTGCAATATGATCTTGATCAATACTTAACGTAATGCCGCCAAAAATAGCTGGAGCAACATTGTCCGGATGCCCTTCTATATCCGTTGCCATCTGAAATATCTCTTGCTTATTAAATGGGCTGTCAATAACTACATTAGCCGCCATTAATCCAGATACAATAGCAGCCGCGCTACTTCCTAATCCACGTGCTAGCGGAATTCCATTAGACATTTTGATTATTCCACCATTATATTTTTTTTCCGCTTTTCTTAATAAATATTGAATAGATTTCCAAACAACATTGCGTTCATCACACGGAATATTATTTTTACCTTCTCCATCAATTTCTATTGTTAATTTTCCACTGTTATTCAAGGTCAATTCTAATTCATTATAAATTGTACAAGCAATTCCTATAGAATCAAAACCTGGCCCACAGTTTGCTGAAGTTCCTGGAACTTTAATTTTTACTGATTTCAGCATTTTTTCTCCCCCGTTATTGAAACCTATTTGCGCTGCGCCTCAACCCTTATAATATTACGAATCTCTGTAACATCTTTTAAATTTTTAATTATAGCCGAAGCCTTTGCAAGATGTTCTTGCGCTACTTCATGTGTAATTAATACAATTTCAGCACAACCGTTTACACGACGTTTTTGAATGACAGAATTTAAACTTACTTGATTATTTCCAAAGGCCCCTGCAATTGTTGCTAAAACCCCTGGTTCATCTTTTACTAATAAACGTACATAATAAGCAGAAATCGACTTTTTTACTGGGCAAATCATTTTATCTTCAAAACAAGTACAACTAATTTTTCCACTTGTTTTGTGAACAATATTGCGAGAAATATCAACAATATCAGCAACAACAGCACTAGCTGTTGGCCCTTCGCCAGCCCCACGCCCATAAAACATCGTCTCGCCTACAGCATTTCCTTTTACGAAAATTGCATTAAATACATCATTCACCGATGCTAATGGATGCGTATTCGGTACCAATGCAGGATGAACTCTAACATCGATGCCATACGCAGGTACATCTTTTGCAATTGCCAATAATTTTATTACATAACCAAGCTCACGTGCATATTCAATATCTTCTGGAGTAATCGCTGTAATTCCCTCCACATAAACATCATCTAAATGAACTCTAGTATTAAATGCGATAGAAGACAAAATCGCAATTTTCCTGGCAGCATCTAATCCACCAACATCAGCAATAGGATCAGATTCAGCATAACCTTTTGCTTGTGCTTCAGTAAGTACAGTATGATAATCCAATTTTTCATTTGTCATTTTAGTCAGCATATAGTTTGTCGTACCATTGACAATCCCCATAACTTCAAGGATTTTATTTGCTGTTAAGCACTGCTTTAAAGGTGTTATAATTGGAATACCACCGCCAACACTAGCCTCAAACATGAAATCCACCTTATGCTTTTCTGCTGCCTCAAACATTAATTTTCCATACTTTGCAACGACATCTTTATTTGCTGTTACTACATGCTTTCCAGCTTCTAATGCCCGTAACATATATTCTTTCGCTGGATTCTCACCGCCCATGACTTCGACTACAATATCAATACTATCATCATTTATAATTTCTTCAAAATCATCTATAATTGTACATGTAGAAGGAATTTTACGTTTTTTGTTTAAGTCACGCACTAGAACTTTTGTTATAGCAACTTCTCTACCAATTTTCTGTGTAATTTCATGAACATTTTCTAATAATACCTTAATAACACCCGTTCCAACTGTGCCAGAACCTAATAGTCCTATCTTAATCTTTTTATTCATACTTTTACCCTTTCCATCTTATCTAAGCTTGTCCTAATACTTCTAATCTTTTTACTCCCTCTACCATTCTTAGCTTATCTAACAAAGCCTCTAAATCTACTGCCAAATCTGCTGTTTCTATTGATACTGTCGCATTTGCAACCCCTTGTAGTGGAATTCCTTGATTAATAGTTAACACACTCCCTGAGTCTGCAGATATTGTGTTCAATACTCTTGATAATACGCCTTGTTTATGGTCTAATAATAATGTTAAAGTAACTATTTTATCTCGACTTGCCTCATAGAACGGAAATACAAAATCCTTATATTTATAATAAGCACTGCGACTTAATTCCATTTTTTCAACAGCTTCATTAATCGTTCTTGCTTCACCGCGTTTTAACATTTCCTTTACTCGAATTGTTTTTTTTATTGCTTCTGGCAAGATTTCCTCTCTTACCAAAAAGAATCCTGATTGTTGTTTATGCATGAAAGAACCTCCGTACTCTTGTAATGGATAATAATCTATATACAAAAGACATTATAACACTAATAGATTGATAATTACAAGAGTATATAAAAAAAGTCAGCTTGCTTTTACAAGACTGACTTTTTTTTTAAAAAATAATACAAATTAGACCGCCGCTTCCATCATTTACAATACGTGTTAGTGCATCTCTTAATTTATTTTGTGCATTTTCAGGCATACAAGATAATTTATTTTGAATTCCTTCACGAACTAAAGAATTTAACGACTTACCAAATAAATTTGTACGCCAAATTCTTTCTGGCTCTCCTTCAAATTCTTTCATCAGATATTGAATCAATTCTTCACTTTGTTTTTCAGTACCTAAAATAGGCGCAATTTCTGCCTGTACATCCGTTCTTATAATATGCAATGATGGCGCAGTAGCTTTTAATCTTACCCCAAACTTACTGCCTGTTCGAATAATTTCTGGTTCTTCCAGCACCATTTCATCCACCTGTGGTGCAACAACAGCATATCCTTTTTCTTTTACCATTTCTAACGCATCTGATAACTTATCATACTCGCGTTTTGCAACAGACAAGTCTTGCATAATTCTTAGCAAATGATGTTCACCACTAATTGTAAATCCTGTTAATTCTTCAATAACTTGATAGAATAAATCGCCACGTGTCATCACTTCAATTGTTGCTACTCCACATCCTAAATCCATATCCTGCAAAACTACTTCAGAAACAAATTCAGATTCATTCAGAGAATCTATAGCTGTATCAATATCACGCAATCTATGAATATCTTGTACCACACCTTCAACAATCCCAGTAAAATTTCGTTTTAGCCAATAATCTTCCATTAATTCATCAATCCATTTTGGCAATGAAACATTTACTTCTTTCACAGGGAATTCATATAAAACTTCTTGTAAAATTGCATAAATATCATCACTATTTAATTTTGCACAATCTACTGGAATCACTGGAACATTATATTTTTCCTCTAACGACAACACAAGTTCCTGTGTATCAGTCGCTAATGGCTTATTCGTGTTTATAATTACTAAAAAAGGTTTTTCTAGCTCTTTCAATTCATTAATTACACGTTCTTCTGCCGCAAGATATTGTTGCCTAGGTAAATCAGTTACTGTTCCATCTGTGCTTATCACCAAGCCAATCGTTGAATGCTCTGTTATTACTTTCTTCGTTCCAATTTCCGCAGCTTCTTGAAACGGAATTTCTTCCTCAAACCAAGGAGTTAATACCATCCTTGGTTCATCTTGTTCTGCATATCCTAAAGCTCCTTCTACAGTATATCCTACGCAATCAACCATGCGTACTCGGACCGAAACATTTTCTTTTATATTAATTTCTACTGCTTCATTTGGAATAAATTTAGGCTCTGTCGTCATAATAGTTTTTCCAGCTGCACTTTGTGGTAATTCATCTTTTGCTCTTTCTTGCTCATATGGATCAATAATATTAGGCAATATAAGTGTTTCCATAAATTTTTTAATAAAAGTTGATTTTCCTGTACGTACTGGACCTACTACCCCAATATAAATATCACCGCCAGTACGCTCAGCGATATCTCTAAACAAATCAAATTTCTCCATAAACGAAACCTCCCTAAAATTAATCAAATGAGCTATCGCCTAAAAATCCACTCCTTTCAAAAAATAAGTGCATTAATCACTAATAATATATGACACTACGTCCAATATATTACAAAATATTAAAGATAAAAAAACTGAATCCATATATGAATTCAGTTTTTTTATCTTTAATATTTTATTTATTCCCAGCCTTAATTTTTACTTCCGTCCCTTTCAATAAACGAATAATATTCGATTTATGCCGATATATAACAAATCCGGCTGCTAATGCGCTAAAAATTATGTACTCTATTTGACCAATCCAAAAATAAGCAAGAATAGGAACTAATCCTGCAGCAACAATTGAAGCTAAAGATACATACTTTGTAAAAACCACAATTAGAACCCAAACAATAAATATAGCCAATGTCACTATAGGCATCAATATCGCAATAACACCAAGTCCTGTTGCTACACCTTTCCCCCCAGAAAAACGTAAAAATAGCGACCAATTATGTCCGATAATTACTGCGATCCCACCAATAATCATCGCTATAGGTGTGTTTAAAAAATAAATTCCAAGCAAAACACCTAAAATACCTTTTACAAAATCAGCAACAAAAATTATTATTGCAGGATATATTCCTAACGTTCGATATGCATTCGTTGCCCCAATATTTTTACTACCGAACTTTCTCAAGTCAGTGTTCCAAAAAAGCTTTCCAAGAATCAAACCGCTTGGAATTGAACCTATCAAATATGCAATCGGTGCAATAAGAAACATTTCCATACGTATCGTCCTTTATTCAAAATTAAACTTCCTCTTCTTTTCTTCCACGTACAATTAATTTTAATGGTGTTCCTTCAAAACCAAAACTTTCCCTTAACTTATTTTCTAAAAATCTTAAATAAGAAAAGTGCATGATTTCAGGTTCATTTACAAAGAAAATAAACGTAGGAGGCTTAATATCTGCCTGTGTTGTAAAATATATTTTTAATCTTTTCCCTTTATGCGATGGTGGCGGATTAATCGCCGTTGCGTCTGTAATCACTTGATTCAAAACACTTGTTTGAATACGCATCGCTTGTTGTTCTGCTACATATTTCACTAAATCAGTCACACGATGTACTCTTTGTTTAGTTAATGCAGAAGTATATAGAACTGGCGCATATTGCATAAAGCCTATCTCATCCCGCAAATCTTCCGTAAAACGCAATGAAGTTTTATCATCCTTTTCTACTAAATCCCATTTATTAACTACAATAACTATACCTTTTCCAGCCTCATGCGCATAACCAGCAATTTTTTTATCTTGCTCAGTTATCCCTTCATCAGCATTAATGACCATCAAAACAACATCAGAGCGATCTACTGCACGAAGTGAACGCATAACACTATATCGTTCTATCGGTAAATCAATTTTAGCCTTACGACGCATCCCAGCTGTATCAATTAAAATAAATTTCGTATCATCTTTGACAAAATGAGTGTCAATCGCATCTCGAGTTGTCCCTGGAATATTGCTCACGATGACACGTTCTTGCCCAAGTAAAGCATTTACAAGCGAAGATTTGCCTACATTAGGTCTTCCAATTACTGCAATGCTAATTTCATCAGCTTCCTTCTCATCCACTGCATCCTTTGGAAAATTTTCAACTACTTGATCTAATAAATCTCCTAAATTTAATGCATTAGATGCGGATATAGGAATGGGATCGCCCAATCCTAAATTATAAAATTCATAAATTTCATTTTCTTTATTTGGACTATCCACCTTATTTACAGCAAGCAAGACTGGTTTCTTACTTGTACGTAAAATATGTGCAACCTCCTCATCGGCTGCTGTCATCCCTGTCTTTGCATCTACAACAAATACAACAACGTCAGCTTCTTCAATTGCTAAATTCGCTTGATGGCGCATAGACGTTAAGATATGATCTGTTGTTTCAAGCTCAATCCCACCAGTATCAATCATTGTAAACTCAGTATTTAACCATTCTGCATCTAAATAAATACGATCACGTGTGACTCCAGGTATGTCTTCAACAATAGATACCCTCTTTTTCCCAATTTGATTAAACAATGTAGATTTACCAACATTCGGTCGTCCTACAATTGCGACTATTGGTTTACTCATTCTCATCCCTCATCTTTATCAATTATTTTTTGTATATGCACAATTTCCCTGCCAAGTATAATTCATGTCTTCAGTTTCATTTTCTTCCTTAAAATTATTCCACATTTTTAACAAACGATTTAAATCTACTGCATCATGTGCAATTTGAACTTTTGCCCCTAATTCTTTTTCAATATCACTAATATGATAATCATCCAAAAATATATTTTCTCCTTTTCGCAAAGAAACACCAGGAATAATGATTCCGTCACGCTTTCCAGATAGGAATTTTAATTGCTGGATAATATCTTGTCCTGTTAAAAGACCCGTAACAGTAATATTTTCACCAAAAAATTTATTTTCAATAGGAATAACTCTAATAAACAAATTTTTTATCTCTAACTCACGTAATAATATCGATAATATTTTTTCGGCGGATTTGCCACACACAATATCTAAGTATATCGGCTCTTCATACGCATTGCAATCCTTATCTTGGCAAGCATTCCATTCCTCAATAAAATCTCTCGTAAGTCCAATACCATTCTCAAGTTGCGGAAAATCATCATAATAATCAGCATCTGGAATATCTTGATTAGCTAAAAAATAAAATTCGTCTCCTAAGTAAACAAAATTTTTTCCAAACTTCTTCCGTGCAATCAGCTGCCATTTTTCAACTTGCTCAATTATCTTCCCTGCTTGCTCCATTGAAAAACCTGTTAACGAATAACAACTTTCCCGATACTTTGTTAAGCCTACAGGAACAATAGCCAAGGATAAAACATTTTCTCCCATGTTAATTAAATCATGAATGGTTTGATCTAATATCTCACCATCATTAATTCCCGGACACAAAACAATTTGGGTATGAATTTGAATATCATTTTTAACTAAGTACTCAAGCTGCTCTATGATATTCGCCGCTCGCTTATTATTAAGCATCCGAGCTCTTAATTGTCCATTTGTTGTATGAACAGAAATAAATAATGGAGAAAGATGCAATTGTTTAATTCTTTGTAAATCCATTTCGCGAATATTAGTTAACGTAACAAAATTTCCATATAGAAAAGACATTCTATAGTCATCGTCTTTAATCGACAAACTGTCTCGCATATTAGGAGCAATTTGATCAACAAAGCAAAACCAACATTTATTTCCACAGCGTCGAATATTATCAAAAACAGCACTTTCGAATTCTACGCCCAATTCTTCATCATATTCTTTATCAAATTCAATAAGTTCTTGCTCACCATTTGCTTTTTCAATCAAAAGCTCTATTTCTTCTTCCGCAAATGCAAAACTTAAATCTATAATATCCATTAACTCCTGTCCATTTACACTAAGAATCCTATCCCCAATTTCCAAACCCAATTCTTCAGCTAAACTCTCTTTATGTATTCCGGCAATAACACCGTAATGACTCATTTTTCCACCTCATACCTACTTCATAAAACTATGCTAGGAGTAAAATAACACTCCTAGCATAGAAAATTTATATTCTGCTATTTTTCCTTATCTTTATTATATTTCTTTCCCCAAAAGTTTGCAAATTCTTTTCTGCGAAAATTACTCAGTTTACCTTTAGCTTCTCTCATACTACCAGTACTTAAAAATAAGAACACCGCCGTACCTATAACAAAAAATAAAATAATCCAACCAATAGATTTAACTGAACCTGATATTCCTGCTTCTGGTGTTCCAACGCCACTTTTCCCTTCAATATTACTATTATTAGCTGAAGTTACACCAATTACACTTGGAACAACTGCAGCAAACATAGCAATCCCACGTTCAGCTGCTTCACGATTATTGGTATGAGAGCCAACTTCAAGCAACATAGATTTAGGATGTAAATCTTGATTGTAATCTCCACCTTTAGCAAAAAAGATTCCTTTAACTAATCCAGGATATTGTTCATCAGAGGCTGCCTTCATTTGAAGTGCATATTCTTCAATTTGCTTCCCTGTTGGTCCATATTTTCCTACAACCAATTGTATTTTTGTTATATCCTCGCCATTGATATTCGCCTGATATGCTTCCGGTGGTGTAGCATCACGATGAATGTCAAAAATCGCTGCCGGACTTTGCTTTAATAATTGAACGACTGTGCGCCTGGATCTTTCATATGCCATATCATCATGCGGTACATGATTTGTATCCACATGTATAGGCTCTAATCCTTCCTTAGCTAAAGCATCTGAAAATACATTTCCTACCTTGATAATCCCTCCATTCCCACTATCTGAACTTTCTGTCCCATCACTAGGAACATAAGCTTCATCATTATGCGTATGGTAAATCGCAATTTTTTTATTATCTTGCGCATAAACACGCTGCAATTCTAGTAAACCAGCAAAATTTGAAACAAAAAAATGACTTAATTTTGCAACATCTTTCTTTTCCAATAATTTCACATATGCAATTTGTCCTTGAATAGATGTAATTTGATATCTATTATTATCTTCGGTAATAAATTCATCACCAATACGAACTTTCCATCCAGTTGTATAAACGATTTTCCCACTATCGTCCACCATGTTATAATACATATTTTCCGCTTTTACATCTACTGTAACTAAAAGAAGCAAAACCGTTAAAAGCATAATATTTTTATATTTAATCATTTTCATTATTCCTTCTCCCTTGCTCTTTTAACTTTGAAGAAGTTTTTCGTTTTTGGTCAATAGATACAACGTCAGCTTTTTCTTTTTGCTCTAATTCAGTTAGTTCATCACTAAACTCATACATCGGTTGGATTTTATGAATCCGGTTATTAGCCCTGTGTCCACCTTGTAATTTTTCTCTTGTTTCTCCCACTAGCTCAGCAGTCATTACAGCAATTAAACCTGCAATAATTGTGACATCAAAAGCTCCTGCTCCACCTAATGCGCTTGTACCAACAATATTATTTCTTAATAACGTAATTAAGTGTACAACATCACTTAAAATCACACCTAAAACCCCACCAATAAAAGCACTTCGTCTCGATCTTCCGATTAAATACGCAATTAAACCAGCACCAACTCCATAAATAATTTTAGGGTCCATAAACATGGTTTCTGGTTCAAACGGAAAATATTTAGATCCTAAAAAAATAAATAAAGCAACCATAATTGATGCACCAATTGCACGAATCTTTTCAATCCCACGATCAGAAGTAAAAATTAACCATACCGACAATAAAAATGGCAATACTGCCCCACCTACATTTACAGAAACTTGAATTCTCCCGCCTTGAAAAAGTGGAAATTCTAAAAAGCTCCCCATGATCATCAGAATGATAAAAATAACCGCTTGTCGATCATTTAATCGCATTCTATCTAAAAGCCGTTGCGCAACACCAAAATAAATTAAAACTCCAATAACTAGTAAAGCAATCATACCTATTGGAAAATTCATATTCTTATCACCTCTTAATTTAAGAATGGATTAAGAATATATTGCCCATTTTCGTCCACAAAATTCAAAAACATGACTTAGAAAGCCATGTTTTTGAATTAAATAATAATTTTTTATTAATCAGAAAAATTTTTGAAAAGATGCCCAAATTTATCTCCTAATGTATCATTTACAGCCTCTTGATGTTGAATATATTTTTTAAACTCTTCCCGCTCAGCATCTTGTTTCACTTGTAATAAACTTAATCCTATCCGCTTATTTTTTCTATCAATTTGGATTACTTTTACCTTCAAATCATCTCCAATATTAACGACTTCTTCTGCTTTATGTATACGTTTCTCAGTCAATTCATTTAAACGAACTAAACCTTCCAAAGCTCCATTAAATTTGACAAAAGCTCCAAAATCCATTAATTTAGTAACCTTTCCTTGAACAATCATACCTTCTTTAATTAAATCAACTTTATCAAGCCAAGGATCTCTAACTATATCTTTTAAACTTAAAGATATCCTTCTTGCTTCTTTGTCTATTTTTGTAACCATTACTTTTACGATATCACCAATACTCATAATTTCCGCTGGATCTTTTACCCGATGCCAAGCCATATCCGAAATATGAAGCAATCCATCAAATCCACCAATATCAATAAAAGCACCATATTTTACAAAGCGTTTTACAGAACCCTCAAGAATCTGATTTATAGCTAAAGAATCGAAAAGCTCATTTTCCTTTTTTGCTTTCTCAATTTCTAATAAAGAACGTCTAGATAAAATAACTTTTTGTTTATCTTTATCAACTTCAATTATAATAAAGCTGTATGCATTTCCTACATATTGAGTCAAATCTTCAATATAATGCAAATCAATTTGCGATGCTGGGACAAATCCTCTAAGCCCAAAAACAGATAAAACTAATCCCGCTTTCACTGCTTCTAAAACTTTCAACTCTAACACGGTTTTATTTAACATAGCATCTTTTATTTTATCCCATGCAACAACCTTATCTGCTCTAATCTTTGATAAAACCAATCCATTTTTTCCATCAACCTCTACTACAAATACATCAATTTTATCGCCTATTTTTATGATATCTTCAATATTTTCCGGTTGTGGAAATGCTAATTCATTGATTGGTATAATCCCTTCTGATTTATAGCCAATATCAACAAATACTTCATTATTATATATACTAATTATTTTGCCTTGTACAATATCACCTTGTTGTATTTCCTTTAAATCGTCACCTAAAAAGTTTTCCATTTGATTCATTTTATGATAAACCTCCTCTATCAACCAATCTGGTGTTGATGCTCCAGCTGTTATTCCTATTGTATTTATGCCTTTATTAAACCAATTATCATTTATTTCATTTACTGTTTCTATATGATACGTATGTTTGTTTTTTTTCAAACAAAGTTCTGCTAATCTTGTAGTGTTCGCACTATTTTTTCCTCCAATAACAATCATCATATCGACTTGATTAGCTAACTCCATTGCAGCCTCTTGCCTCTTTTCAGTAGCATTACAAATTGTACGCTCAACTTTTACATTTTCTACTCTTTCAATTAAAGAATTCACTATTTTCTGAAATTCTTCGCCTGAAAAAGTAGTTTGTGCCACAACCCCAACCTTATTAAAAAAAACTATATCATTTAACTCGGCTTCATGTTCAATAATAATAGCTCGATTTTTAGACCACTCAAAAATACTTTTCACTTCCGGATGTGATTTTTCACCAACAATAATCACCTGATAGCCTGCTTCCGACAACTCATATGCCGCCATCTGTGCCTTTTTTACATGTGGACAAGTTGCATCTACTAAAGTTAGCCCCTTCTCCTCAGCTTGTTCATAAACCTTTGGTCCTACACCATGCGAGCGAACAATAACAGTTCCTTGTCTTATATCATCAAGGGAGTGAACCATTCCTACTCCTTCATTCGCTAATTTTTCAACCATTTGAGGATTATGGATAATTGGTCCTAACGTATACGCTTTTCCTTCTAAACTAACACTATCTTGTGCTATTTTTACTGCTCTTTTTACGCCATAGCAAAAGCCATGATGTTTCGCTAATATTACTTTCATTATTAAATATCTATAATTATGAATTTAACATTTAATTAAATTCATAATTTCCTCCATAATTTCTTCTGAAAATTTTTGTAGTTGCACCTTATCAGCTTGCTCACCTTCAAAGGTAATTGCTTTCCCATATTTAACCTCAAAAGGCCCAAAAATTTTATTTGTCCCAATTACAGCAGTTGGAATAACCGGAACCCCAGCTTTAATTGCGATTAATGCAACCCCGGGCTCAGCTTTACCGATATTCCCATTTTTACTACGCGTGCCTTCTGGGAATAATCCTAAACATTCTCCATCTTTCAATAGTTGAATAGAGTTCCTAATCGCAGAACGATCTGCTGCACCTCGTTTAACAGGAAAAGCATATAATTTTTTTATTATAGTTCCCAATAAAGGAATTTTAAACAATTCCTCTTTTGCCATAAAATGTACATATCTAGGTACATATGTTGCAGCTAAAGGAGGATCCCATAAACTCAAATGGTTTGCCGCAATAATAACTCCTCCATGAGTTGGAATATTTTCTATCCCAGATATTTTACAGCGAAAAATTACATTAAATATAAACTTAAATAAACTTTTTAAAAACTTATACATAATTATGCCCTTTCACATAATTTTATTATAGAATCTACAGCTTCATGAATGCTCATATTCGTCGTATCAATTAAAACTGCATCTTTTGCCTGAATAAGTGGAGATATTTCCCGTTCACTATCAGCTTTATCTCGCGCAGCTATTTCTAGCTGCAGCTCCTTTAATCCAATCTCATATCCCTTATTCTTCAACTCTTTCCAACGCCTCATTGCACGTTCTTCAATCGAAGCGGTTAAAAAAACTTTTATTTCAGCATTTGGTAATACATGCGTACAAATATCTCTACCATCCATGACTACGCCACCATTAAGCGCCATATTCTGTTGTAAATTTACCATTTTAGCTCTAACTTCACCTATTTGTGCCACTTTTGATACCAATCCAGTGACCTCCGGCGTGCGTATTTGTTCTGTAATATCAAATTCATCCATAAACACTAAAACTTTATCGTTCCCATATTTTAATTGTAGCTGAATATTTTTTAACACGTCTAAGATTGCAGTCTTAGACGTTCCTTTATCTTCTTTTAAAACTTTCCAAGCTACAGCTCGATACATAGAACCAGTATCGATATATGTATAATTCATCTTTTTTGCAACTAATCGTGCTACGGTACTCTTTCCTGCCCCTGCCGGCCCATCCATTGCGATTACTAATTTCTTCTTATTCATTTTTATCTCCTCATTACTTTTTTAGCTCATTTAAAACAGTATAAAAATTAGGATAAGATATATCCACACAATGCGGAGACTGAATTGTAACACCATATGCAGCCATGCCTGCGATTGCCAATGCCATTGCAATACGATGATCATGATAAGAGTAGCACTCTGCTTCTTTTAAAGCTGCCTTTCCATGAATAATTAATCCGTCGTCAGTAGCCTGGATCTTTGCTCCCATTTTCGTGAATTCTGCCTCAATTGCTGCTAATCGATCCGTTTCCTTCACTCTCAACTCTCCAGCACCAGAAATAATTGTATCACCTTCAGCAAACATTGCCGCAACAGTAAGAATTGGAATTTCGTCAATTAGCCTTGGCATAATTTCTGCACCAAAAGTGACACCTTTTAATTCTGCTGATCTTACGATAAAATCTGCAACTGGTTCTTTTCCACTCCACTTTTCGTTTACTATCTCAATATTAGCTCCCATATCTTTTAAAACATCTAAAATACCTGTTCTTGTAGGATTAATTCCAATGTTACGAATGATCAATTTACTATTAGGTATAATTGAAGCTGCTACCAGCCAAAAAGCCGCTGAACTTATATCCCCTGGAACGACAATTTCCTCTGGAGACACAAATTTATCTACTTTTTTAATTCCTATAGACGTACCAAACTTTCTTAATTTAACTCCAAACGTTTCAAACATCCTTTCTGTATGATCTCGTGAAGTATAAGGTTCAGTAACAATCGTTTCTCCCTCAGCATACATACCAGCTAATAAAATAGCCGATTTCACTTGTGCACTTGCCATGGGCATAGCATAGTTAATTGCTTGAAGCTTATCCACAGGAATAATTGCAAGTGGCAAGTATTTAGAATCTTCGCGAGAAACAAGCTTTGCTTTCATTTCACTTAAAGGATTAATTACCCTACGCATAGGGCGTTTTCTTAACGATTGATCCCCAGTAAATGTTGAAAAGAAAGGTTGTGCGGCTAAAATTCCCATCATTAAACGTAATGTAGTCCCTGAATTTCCGGCATCTAAAACATCTGATGGCTCTGTTAATCCATGAATACCTTTCCCATAAATGACAATTTCATTTTCATTAATAAAATCAACCTTAACCCCTAACGCTTGTATACATTTCACTGTAGATAAGCAATCTTGGGAGTTCAAAAAATTTTTAATTCTTACCGGTTTATCTCCAAGTGCAGAAAACATAACACTGCGATGAGAAATAGACTTATCTCCTGGAATGAAAAAATCTCCTTTTAATCCTTGTCCCGCTATAATTTTCATTATATCTTTCATCAATTAGCCCTCTCCAGTTCTATAAAAATATATAAAATAATTTAAACATTCCACTGAAATCATCTAGCTAATTTTAAGCTTATAGTACTACAACGTCTCTATAAATTCTTTAAACATTAGTCTTTCTAATTATCAGATAAAATTACAAATATCTGTTTCTTATTCTATCCAAACTCCTTTTCTTCCTGCTAAAACTATATTTAGTTCATCATTTAATTCTAATTCCCTCCAATTTATCTACAATCGATAAACACATAACAAAGAAATCATTACACATTAGACTTTGTACGCCTATTAGAAAAATCATCAAACATAATGTAGCACGAAATAAAAATTTTTCAATATACTTATCCATTTTTTCATCTCCGATAATTTCATAATGAAAAAGGATAGAATAACTAATTATTCTATCCTACCTTTTATTTATTATAAACAAATTTTAACAGATTAATCTAATCGGCTGCATAAAATCCCGCAACGTAGCCCGTTGAAAATGCGGCCTGTAGATTATAACCTCCAGTTAAGCCATCAATATCAATTACTTCTCCAGCAAAATATAACCCTTGGATTATTTTAGATTCCATCGTTCTAGGATTTATTTCTTTGATATTTATCCCGCCAGCCGTTACAATCGCCTCACTTACCGGCCGAGTTCCTTTTATTGTTAAGGTCAATCCCATAATCGTTTCAATTAAACGTTGACGTTCTTCTTTTGTCACCTGATTTATCGGTTTTTCAGGATCAAGATAAGCTAAATCCATAATGACAGGAATTAATTTTGCCGGAAGCAATTCTCCTAAAGAATTCTTTATCTGCTTACGAATAAACTTATCAAAGTCTCGCTGAATCCGTTTATTTAATACTTCTTCCGTTAATGCTGGTTTTAAATTAATAACCAGCTCAATAAAATTATCTTTATTCAAATTTTCCGCAACTAATCTACTTAAAGATAAAATAATCGGACCAGATACCCCATAATGAGTGAATAACATCTCCCCAAAATCTTCTCCAGCTTTAATCCCATTCACTAATATGGTCGCCCTTATATTTTTTAACGACAAACCCTGCGCATCTTTTACCCACTCATCTTCAGTTTCTAATGGAACCAAAGAAGGATGAATTTTTATAATACTATGTCCTAATTCTTTTACTAAGGTGTACCCATCTCCAGTCGACCCTGTTCCAGGATACGAAGCTCCACCTGTAGCTAAAATAACTGCATCGGCAGGATATATTCCCCCACTTATACTTTTAACCCCAGTTATTTTTCCATCCGTGCTTTGAATTTTACTCACAGCCTGATCAGTAATAATTTCAACACCTAAGCGATTTGCCTCATGCACTAGAGCATTTACAACATCTGCCGCTTTATCACTAACGGGAAACACCCTGCCGCCCCGTTCTACTTTTGTTGGGACATCCAATTGATGAAAAAAATCTACAACATCTTCATTGCTATACTGGCTAAATGCGCTATACAAAAAACTTCCATTTCCAATCATATTTTTTATATACTCTTGCTTACTTGCTGTGTTCGTAATATTGCAACGCCCTTTTCCAGTAATCAATAATTTCTTACCTACTCGCTTCATCTTCTCTAAAACTGTAACGTTTGCCCCAGATCGTGCTGCATAAATCGCGGCAATTAAACCAGCTGCACCGCCACCAATTACAATTACTTTTTTCATTTTTACTACTCCTGTTATCCATTGATAAAATTCTTTAATCGATCAATTTCCTGTTGTGATAAAGTTCTGTATTGGCCGCGTCGTAGCCCTTTTAAGTCCAAATTAGCAAACTCTATTCGTTTCAAGCTTTTCACTGGATGCTTAATTGCTTCACACATTCGCCTTATCTGCCTATTTTTCCCCTCATGAATAATAACTTCAATTTCAGCTGTATTTGTTAAAGCATCCCCATTCAGCAACCGAATTCTTGCTGGTGCAGTGATTCCATCTTCTAAACGAATACCGACTCTTAACAAATCCAACTTCTCTTCCGTTGGTATACCAAAAACTTTTGCAATATACGTTTTATAGATTTTATATTTAGGATGAATCAATTGATTTGTTAGTTCACCATCATTCGTTAATAATAAAACGCCTTCTGTATTATAGTCTAATCGTCCAACAGGATAAACGCGTTGGTCTACCTCAGTTAACAAATCAACGACTGTTTTTCTTCCCCGTTCATCTTTTGCCGTTGTTACAACACCTTTAGGCTTATTTAATAAAATATAAATAGGTTCTTCTAGCGCAATTGGCTTTCCATCTACAAGAACCTTATCTTTCTTTATATCAACTTTAGTACCTAGCTCCATAATAATTTTTCCATTAACGCTAACTCTACCCGCTAAAATCAATTTTTCAGCTTCGCGTCTTGATGCAACCCCTGCTTGACTCATTACTTTTTGTAACCGTTCCAAAATTCCTACCCCTTTTAAAGCTTATTTAATTTTGCATAATTTGATTAAAATCAACTTGCATTTTACATAATTTCATCATTTGATTATCATGATTCATCTGCTGGCAACTGCCGCAAATACCTTCGCCACAGCACATTGTAGCATTATTGGTTACCGCCATTGGTATATTATACCCATAATCATTTAATCCATTTATTAAGCCTCGATGCTGACTGTCTGGGCCAGCACTAATCACTAAATCAATTTTCCGATCATTAAGCAACTCTTTTAATAGTACAAACCCAGTTTTTCTTAAACTATCTACATCATATACTAAAACACCTTGCTTGCGCAATTTTTCACCAACAAATATTTTTCCCACTTTACCAGGGGCAAGAATGGCTGTAATCATATTGTTATTTTCAACAAGCTTATGTATTACAGAAGATGCAGGTGCCTGACCGATTCCCCCAGCTACCAATAATATATTACTCTCTTTTATATTGTCAATCCATGGTTTTCCAAGCATTCCATTATAGTAAGGCCCTCTTACAAGAATATTCCCATCGTTAATAAATAAACGAGCTGATTTTGCGCCGACAATCTCAACTGCAACTGTTATTATATTTTTCTGTACGGCCATCACCCCTACAGGAAAACAGCAACATCCCTCATCTTCCGCATTACGTAAAAATACAAAAGCTCCTACTTCGTCTAATCTTTCTGCTAATTCTTGACTTACCGTAAACTCAATGATATAAGTTTTTTCATTGAGCTTTTCTTTAATAGAAAATTGAGTTTTTTCTTCAACTCTAGATATTTTATTAGTAGCAATACATTTTTTTTGCCAAAAATTTTCATACAAAATGCATACACCTTGCCAGTCACAATCACAAAATTCTTTTCCCTGCAATTGCGAACAATACACACAATGGTTTGTATCTGCTAAAAGGCAAGGACAATAAGACGAATTGATATCAATGCATCTTTTTATTAACTCTTTTAACATAGTAGCTCCCCCTTGCCTATACTAAACATTTATAATAAATATCTTTTAGTCCAGCTTTTTCAATATTTTGCTGAATAAATTCAGAATTAATTTCATAAAGACCTTCTTCTTTCATTCGATTAAAATAAACTGACCCAGAAAAAGTATAGCGGATCCTTCTACCGCTTTCATCAGTCATTTTTCTTTGTACAAATTCGATAAAATCACCAATTGCGATTGTATTGGGCAAAACTAAATATTCCATATCTAAGCTGCACCGAACTGCATTATGTCCGGCAAGTAATCCAGTTACAATAGCTTCTGTATGCCCTACAATTGTACCTGATTTTTCTCCTGCACAAAATAAATTGTCAATATCATCAACTCGTAGAGTACAATCACATGGAGCTATTGCTAAATAGCGCATCGAATTCCCAACTCCGCCAGAATAAGGATCTTCATAACGCGCTTTTTCTAGTCCATGAATTTTTCTTAAATCCTTTAACGGAAAATAAGATGTCATCAATTTTGCATGGCCAGTATCGAGTAATATAATATTTTCTGCAAATGCATCTAGTGCATATTGACTACAAGCTTTCTTTAATAAGCCACCTTTTTTTCTTAGTCCTTCTGGAATTTTTAATACAGCAACACCTTTGCGTTCTAGTTCTGCTTTTAATTCATCACTCAATGAATCCTTATTAATTTTACACGAACCACTCATCGCACCTACTGAACCATCTGCTTTTTCACCGAAAAACTCTTTCACCCCCGCCTTGCCACTAAGGCTAATTCTCGGGCCAAAAGATGGACAGCGAAGAATGCACATCGCACAACCATTTCCATAACGTAAACAATTTCCCATTGGGCCAGCACTACCTGTTGCATCTATAAAAGCATCCCCCTGTAATACTTCTCCATTATCAAGAGCAACTGCTTCTATATGCCGCCCTGCCTTCTTCACATTATTTACTCTAACTTGTGTTTTTATTTCAACACCATACTCTAAAAGAATTTTTTTTATCATTGGTTCCATCGTAGTTACATCATATAAAGATGCATGCTGATGCCCTGGAAAGTCAATATTTGTATGACGAGAGTTTTCGTCCATTACTTTAAAAAACTCTCCCGCGCCCATGGCAATACTTTCTTCAGCAGCTGTATATCTTCCATTATTGCGGAAGATTCCCCCCACGAGTCCAGTTCCTAATAGTAGATCGGTTCTTTCAATTAAAATAACTTTAGCACCAGCTTTGGCCGCCGAAAGTGCGGCTGCGCATCCCGACCAGCCGCCTCCACTTATCACTACATTACTCAAGGCTTTCCCTCCCTGCCTAAAATCTTAATTCCATAGTATTCAGGCAAGTTAAAAATGCCACAGATCTAAGATGAAAAAGCTAGGTAAACAATAAAGAACCTAGGTAAACAGCAGTGAAAAAAGCTACCAAATCCGCAAATAGTCCAGTAAAAATAGAATATCCTACTTTACTAATTCCTACTGAGCCAAAATAAACTGCTAAGATGTAAAAAGTAGTATCACTACTCGCCATAATCGTCGCAGCTATTTTACCATAAAGAGAATCAACGCCATAAAAATTCATTAAATCTACGCCTAAGCCCATTGTTCCCGTACCTGATAATGGTCGCATCATCGCTAAAGGAATTAATTCACTAGGTATTCCTAAAACTCTGAAAAGAGGGGCACCAAAGGATAAAAATTCCCCCATTGCTCCTGATGATCGAAAAACTTGGATGGAAACCATCATCGCAACTAAAAAAGGTATAATTTTTACTACTGTATGGATACCCTCAGCTGCTCCTTCAACAAAGCATTCATAAACTTTTATTTTCTTAATCAAGCCAAGTACGATTATACTAGTGATAATCATTGGAACGGACCATATCGATACTGCCTGTATGAAATCGCCAAACATAGCATCACCTCAATCGCAATATTTTTCTGCATAAAAAATCCATGCCAAGACCTGCAATTGTCGCTATACAGCTTACCATGAGTACACAACCTACAATGTCTGTCGGTGTAGCAGCCCCCATAGCCGATCTTAACGCAATGATGGTCATCGGAACTAGAGTCGTTCCGGTTGTACATAAAACTAAGAAAGTACACATCGCCGGTGTTGCTTTCTTTTTTTCTTTATTTAAGGTTTGCAATTGCTGCATGGCTTTTATTCCCAAAGGTGTTGCAGCATTTCCAAGGCCTAGCATATTTGCACTTATGGTCATAACAATCGCACCAAGCGCAGGATGGTTAGCTGGAATGCTAGGAAAAATCAATCTCAATAATGGCTTTAAATTTTTTGCCAAAAAACGAATCATCCCTGCTTGCTTTGCAATGTTCATCAGCCCTAGCCACAGACACATCATACCAAGCAAATTTAAAGATAATAAAACGGCATCTTGGGCAGCTTTTATCGCACTTTCTGTTACAAATTCAATATTTCCACAAAATCCAGCATAAATAATTCCGAACACAAGAAAAAATCCCCATATATAATTTATCATTGCTCGCCACACCTCCTATTCCAAGGTATGAATAAAAACAATAAAAAAAGAACGACTTTAATAGTCGCTCTAGAAAAACTTCGTCATGAATAAATTAAATACTTTATTTAATGATCTATATACAGTTTGAAAAAACGATTTTTTATCTACGCCATTGGCAGCTATTAAATCCGTTGTTGCTACTTCTTTGTTATTATACATAATTTTTAAAGTTCCTAATTTAGTTCCTTTATGGAAGCCTGCTTCTATTTTTTCTGGTAAGTCAATCACCGTGACAAAATTCTTTTTGTCTTCATCGACCATTGGAACAACAATATCATTTTTAGCAACAACATCTACATCTGATTTAACACCATAGTTTACTGAAACATTTTTTATGACAGCATTGGCATTATATAATTTTACTGCTTTTATTTTTTGGAAACCATAATCTAACAGCGCAATTGAGTCATTCCACATAAATTCACTATCTAACACAACTGCAACCAATTGAATCCCATCACGCTTAGCCGCGGATACTAAACAACGACCTGCTGCATTTGTATATCCGGTCTTAACACCATTTCCACCTTCGTAAAGCCACAACATTCTATTTTCATTAAATAACTCTCTGCCATAATCATTCGTTGCCCACGGAATAATTTTAGTCTTTGTGCTTACAATCTCTTCAAATAAAGGATTTCTATAGCCATAAGCAGCAATAAGTGCTAAATCATGCGCTGTCGAATAATGATTAGTGTCAGGTAGTCCGCTCGAATTCGTAAAAGCTGTGTGAACTGCTCCAATTTCATGTGCCTTTTGGGTCATCATCTTTGCATATGCATCAACTGAACCCGCAATGTGTTCCGCTACTGCTACCGTTGCATCATTTCCAGATACAAGCATTACACCGTATAAAAGATCTCTCAATGTTAATTTTTCTCCATGTTCAAGCCATAAAGAAGAGCCTTCAGTTTTGGAGGCATTTTCACTCGCCTCAATAACATCATTTAAATTGCCGTTTTCCAAAGCAACAATCAGCGTCATCATTTTTGTCGTACTTGCAGGATACCTTCTGCTTTCAGCATCCTTAGCATACAATACCTTTCCTGTCGTCGCGTCCATAACAATTGCAGATTTAGCTGTCAATGCGGGTTCACTACTTGCAAAACAATTCGTTCCCCCCATATTTATTAAAAATATCATACATAATATTATCTTCCATAAATTTACCATAAACCTATTATTGAGCTCCCTTCAAATCAAACGGATAATAAAACATAATAAATATTATAAACATCTTTATAACATTCGTCAAAGGATATCCATTGTTTTATCAAATCTTTACAAAATAAAACAAGACCCCCTAAATACGAAAGTCTTGTTTTATTATTTCAATTATTTTCTTTCGATTCTAAATCATCGTAATTTGTCATATTCCCATTAAGCATTTCTTGTATTTTTTCCATTGCTTGTGGCATAAAATCCAATAATTTATCATAAACATTGTGATTGTCTACACACATAAATCGAATACCTTGATTTACGGAACAAACTAAAAAGCCGACCGGTCTTACACTAACACCTCCACCACTGCCGCCTCCAAAGCCACTTTTATTTTCATTTTGTTCTATCTCACCTTTACCGCCACCAGCGACAAAACCAAAAGTTACTTTTGATATTGGAATAATCACTGTCCCATCCGGTGTAGTTACTGGATCACCTACAATTGTGTTTACATCAATCATTTCTCTAATACTGTTCATAGCAGTCTGCATGAAACCTTGTATTGACGTATCGCTCATTTTTTTGCCTCCTGCTTAAAATTTCTTATCATACATATAAAATCCCCAAAAGTAAAAGTAAATATACATTCCGCATCTACAAATAGTTGTTGTACAATAAAATTAGGTTGAATCTCAATATTAAGATATTTTGAATTATGAATAAAACAAGTATAGAACAATGAATTTAAAACGCCATAGGTAATCGATGTAATCGCAGGATCATAACAGCTATAACATATCTTTATCTTGCCTTTTTTAAAGCCGAATTTATGCTTAAAATTCCCAAAGTTTTTTTCATTTTGCGTTCTATATAAAGAACTACTAAAGATATCTTTTATTTCACTCCAGTTTTTATCCTTTGATTTATCTTCTGTTTGAGATTGAAGTTGCTGTTTTTTTAGTTTTTTCAATAAAAATTTTTCATATATTTTTTTCAGATAAGGCGAAAAGATTTTTTCGTATAACCGTATATTAAAAATAAGTATTTTAATCGTTAATAAATCTTCTGTAGAATTTTTAACATATTTTATCGATAAATTTATTTTAATAAAAAACCATGCGCAAAAAAGCAGAAAAAATATAATTAAAAGATATTTCAAAATAATCTCACCCTAATATTTTAATCATTCATACTTTCCCCAAAACAAAAAAAATTATGTATAATAAACAAAATGTTATTACACATAATCTTTTATTTCTGCCTGTATTCCTTTTTCCGGCAAGGCTGGTAAATCATCAATACAATCTAAGCCAAAGCACTTTAGAAATTCTTCTGTTGTCCCATATAAAATTGGCCGCCCAATCACCTCTTTGCGCCCAACATCTTCGATTAGACCACGTTCTAATAAAGTCGTCAATACACGATCGACACGCACACCTCTTAGCATTTCAATTTCCTGCTTTGTGATTGGCTGGCGAAATGCAATAATTGATAAAGTTTCTAACGCTGCTACTGACAATTTAGGTTCAACCACTTGTGCTAACGCTTCAATGATTTCTGATAGCTCTGGTTTCGTACATAATTGATATCCGCCTGCAACCTTTATAATTGTCAAGCCACGCTGACTACTTTCCATATCAGCTTTCAATTTGACGATTAAATCCTCAATATTCTCCTTATCAACATTTAAAATATCTGCAAGCCGATGGACTGATAAAGGGTCTCCATTTACAAATAATAATGCTTCAATATGCCCTTTTAATTCATCATAAAACATTATCATTTTCTCCTTTTAATTTAATATAAATTGGTGCAAATGCATATTGCTGCTCAATAAATATTCGTTTCAATTTTATTAACTCTAATAGTGCTAAAAAAGTAGTAACCATCTCTGCCTTATTAGATATACAGCTAAAAGTATCTGTAAATAAAACCGTTTTTTTATTTTTATGTAACAAAAAAATTATATCTTCCATTTTTTCTTCAATTGTAAATGGGTCGCGCTCAACAATTGCGGCTTCTTCCACCGCAGAAGATAAAACTGCTTTAAAAGCATTAACCAAACTAGACAGCGGCAATCCCTCAAGTGGTAAATAGCGAGTCGTTAAAGATTCTGGTTGCTTAAAAAAATACTTTGCTTGTTTAACTGCCAATTGATCCAAAACTTCACTTACTTCTTTAAATCGTTTATATTCTAGTAATCGTTCTACAAGCTCCTGCCGTGGATCAATCTCCTCTTCCGCTATATCATTTTCTGACTTTGGCGGTTTTGGCAAAAGAACTCGCGACTTTATCTGCAGTAAAGTTGCCGCCATAACTAAAAATCCACTGGCTATCTCAATATTAAACTCTTGAAACTGCTCTAAATATCCCATATACTGCTCTGTTATCTCAGCAATCGGAATATCATAAATGTTAATTTTATTTTTTTCAATTAGATGCATAAGGAGGTCCAATGGACCTTCAAATGCATCTAATTTTATTTTATACGCTTCCATAGCTTACAAATGCATAGCCTCTCGAACTTCTTCCATCGTTTTAGCTGCAACTTTTCCTGCCCGCTCAGCACCATATGCTAAAATTTCTTTTACTCTTGCAGGGTTTGCTTCATATTCGGCACGACGTATATGCATATCTGTCATTACGTCTACCATTTTTTCCGCTAACCGCTTTTTACATTCTACACAGCCAATTTCAGCCTGTTTACAACATTTACAAATTTCATTGACATTCTCTTTATTAAAGATTTTGTGAAATTTATAAGCTACACAAACATCAGGATTCCCAACATCTGTCTTTTTGATACGGTTTGGATCAGTAACAATCAAGCGAACTCGTTCTCTTAGTTCCTCTGGGCTAGCAGCGAATGGAATTTCATTTCCATAGGATTTACTCATTTTCCGGCCATCAATTCCAGGTAATAGCGATGATTTGCTTAACTGCGCTTGTGGTTCTGGAAATACTGGTTGATATAGATTATTAAATCGACGAACAATCTCGCGCGAAAGTTCTAAATGTGGAATTTGATCTTCCCCTACCGGAACATATTCCGCTTTATATAAGATAATATCCGCTGTCATCAATTCAGGATATCCGAGGAATCCATATGTATTAATGTCTTTACCCTGTTCACCAAGTTGTTGAAGTTTATCTTTATACGTTGGAACACGCTCTAACCAGGATAATGGAGTCATCATGGATAAAAGTAAATGTAATTCAGCGTGTTCCTTTACTTTCGATTGAACAAAAATTACATTTTTTTCTGGATCAAGCCCAGCACTCAGCCAATCTAACGCCATATTATGAATATTTTCGGGAATTTTACTTGTATTTTCAAAAGCAGATGTCAATGCATGCAAATCAACAATCGAAAAAAAGCATTCATATTCATTTTGTAATTTAACCCAGTTTTCTAATGCACCAAGATAATTCCCCAAATGAAATCGTCCTGATGGTTGCATCCCACTAAAAATACGTCCTTTAGTCATTAATAATTCCTCCTAAAAAATCAGCATAATAAATTGATTCATTAAAAAATTTAAAAAATATTGGACAGGACGAATAATCGCCCCAATTACACCGATATAAATTAATGCAATAAGAATAAATGATCCATATCTGCTGTAACTTTCATATTGATAAGCCAGTTTATGTGGAAGAAAGTTCATTAAAACTTTAGACCCATCAAGCGGCGGAATAGGGATCATATTAAAAATGGCAAAGATAATGTTATAGGTATAAATCATTTTTAATGTAATAATTAACCAATCTGTCAATACATTAAATTTTAATAAAATAACCATAACTACCATAGCTAAAAATGCCATAATCAAATTAGCAGCCGGACCTGCCAAAGCAACCCACATCATTCCCTGTCGCCAATTTTTAAAATTACGCGCCTCAACCTCAACGGGTTTCGCCCAACCAAATTGAACGAGCCATAACATAATCAATCCAATCGGATCAAGATGTGGAATTGGATTTAAAGTCAACCTTCCTTGAAATCTTGGTGTAGGATCGCCTAAATGAACGGCCACTCTAGCATGTGCATATTCATGTATCGTTAAAGCAATCAACAATGCCGGAATACGAAAAATCATATCTGCATCAAACACGTATCTACCAACCTCCTAAATCATCATAAGTTATATAAAATTCGTCATAAAGATAATCAATCCCTGCAAAAAATGCAAAGATTGTACGATCCCTTCAAATCATCGCATAACTTTTTGATTATCGATTAACCAGCGCTCTTGATAAAAACATTTTGCCGCAGCGACGACTTCATTTATATACCAAACATTAATTGCTGCCCCAACACCAGAACTGATTACCGGTAATGCCTGCATTAGCTTGCGTCTTGCCATATTCATGCCTAACTGTTTAGCTAACTTCTCTACAGTCATTACCGCATACCTGCGATTTAATTGTTTTTTTGCAAATTCCCCCATCAGTCGATTTGATTCCTCTTCCAATACGATATTAATTTCATTCATCATCGTTAAAGCTGCCATTTTTTCTTCTATTGTATTCGCTCCTGCAGCGGACAAAATTCCAAATACAAAATCTTGCTCCCACACTTCAATTCCTTCATATCCATAACACAAACCAATTTTATAAATCGTTCTCAGTGCTAACGTGATGACTGCAGGCACATCGATTACCAAACCCGTAAACCCAGCCCAGCCTGTCGCCGCCCCTTCGGTCGCTGCAATTCCCAATGCCCACTTTTCTATATCGTGTGCTAAAAAATCAGAAATAGCCAATCCTTTATGCCGCAAATATTTAATTTCAGCTACCGCAGCAGTATTTTTTAATTTTTCAACATCTGTCGTTTTCTTCGCAATAGAATTTGCACTATCGAGAACATACTTTATCCCTTGCAAAGGAATTATTTTTTCTAATACCCAAGACGCAGGAGCTGTTACCTTATCTAGAGCCTTTGCGATAATTCCTGGTTCTGCAGATTTCCATTGTTGAATTAAACAATACTGTGTTTCCTCATATTCTGACATTATGGGTCTATACATCTATTACACCTCATATTAAAAGTACAAATTTGCATAATGATGATGTATTTCGCCTTTTCATTCTTATTTTCCTTTATCCGATGACGAATCTACTTTTAAACGTTTTTTTAATTAAATCCTAATTTATGCATAAACAGAAATCCTGTGAAAATCACAGGATTTCTGTTTGATAATCAATACTGTTTTTTTGCAAAATTTCTTCGATAGCCTTTCTTGTAATTGGTGCGCCAATACAAATATCATCTTTTCTTTTCATTTTGCCAACATCCCCTATACCAACGACTAAAGGTATATCCAATTCATTAAGTATATCTACAGTATCTCCCTTTATGATTGGTTCACCAATCATAAGATTTCCACATTTTTTATCACCTTTTTTATCTACTGCCGTACGACTAATCGTTCCATCTTTTACAATACATAAATCAACTTTAGCTCCTTGAATCCCTGTAGTATTAGATGCTACAGCAACCGCCCCCAGCACTTCAATATCTGGATGCTTTGCCACATACTCTAGCGCAAACTCTCCCATCCCTTTTTCTGGCTCACCTTTATCATCAAACATCACCAAAACTGGATCATGCTCAGCTTGTTTTATTAAATTTACCATTGTCTCGCCAGAAATCGGAGTCGGATTCCCTGCGGAGGCGGATATACATCTTAGATTTAAAGATTGTGCCACTGTCTCAACTGCCTCTTGTGCAACACTATCCCCATCAGTTACCAAGATAACCCGAACTCTTTTTTTCATACATTTCCCCTCAATTCAAGAATCTCGTATTGCATCATGATTCATTTGCTTGAGCATCACTTAATAACTTTTCACTTTTTACAATAATACTTTTTAAATTTTTCATACTATGACTCAATTCTTCTGACATTTCATATTGCATGGCACTTATTTTTTTTACATTTTCACTCCAATTTTCTTGCTTCTTCTTTTCCCTATCCTTTTCTGTAGAATCTTGTTGCTGTGAAATAAGCTTTTCTAAACACTCAATTTTTTGATCCATTTCCTTCATCAATGTCAATATCTCATCTTCTATCATTTGCTTTTTCATTCATTCACCTTATCCTTTTGGATTAAAAATTAGTGACATTAAAAACCCAAAAAAAATTGCTGACATCAACCCAGCAGAGGTAGCTGTCAATGCCCCTGTAAATATCCCTAAAAATCCTTGTTTATCCACCGCTTCGATTGTTCCAGCCGCTAAAGAATTCCCAAATCCGGTTAAAGGTATCGTTGCACCAGCGCCACCAATTTCTATTAAAGGTTGATACCAACCTAACCCGCCTAAAATTGTCCCTGCAACTACAAAAGAAACGAGTACATGTGCCGGTGTCAACTTCGTTAAATCCATTAACAGCTGCCCAATAACGCAAATAATACCACCTATAATAAAAACCATGATATAATCCTGCATCCTTATCCCTCCTAAGCTTGTATTGCTACGGCATGAGCAATACAAGGAATAGATTCTTTCTGTTGATAAGATGTTGGACTGTGTAAACTCCCTGTTCCAACTAACAAAACTTTCTTATATTGTTTTTTTTGCAGCATTTTGTAAATATGCCCATTGAAAACTACTGCTGAACTCGCACAACCACTCGCACCAGCGTGTGCATCTTGCTCTTCTCGATAAATCATACATCCACAATCTTGATAGTTATTACTAAGATAAAAGCCATGCTCTGCACATAATTTTATGACCATTGTTTTACCAATCATCCCTAAATCACCAGTAAATATCATGTCATATTCACTTGGTTGTATACCAAAATCATTAAAATGACAAAGTAATGTATCTGCTGCCGCTGGTGCCATCGCAGCTCCTAATGAATTCGTATCTTTGATCCCCATATCTACAATTTTTCCAATGGTTGCACCAACAACTCGAGGGCCATCTCCTACAGTGGAGATTAAAGATGATCCCGCTCCAGTTACCGTCCATTGTGCAACGGGCGGTCTTTGTACGCCTAACTCTGTAGGAAAACGATACTGTCTTTCTGCAGCATCATGATGACTTGATGCTGCAGCAGCGACAAGATTCGCGAATCCCCCATCAATCATCATTGAGCTGATAAGAATACTCTCCGCCATTGTTGAGCAAGCTCCATATAACCCTAAAAAAGGGCGTTGCAATGTGCGCATTGCAAAATGGGTACTCATCAATTGATTTAATAAATCCCCTGCTAAAATACACTCTATTTCACTCACTTGTTTATTAGCTTTTTCTGCAGCCTTTGCTATTACTTGTTCCATCATATACGACTCACATTTTTCCCAACTATCAAACCCATTAATATTGTCTTCCATCAAGATATCAAAGTTTTCTCCCTGGTATCCCTCTTTCTCTTTTGGACCACCAATATTAGCGGTAGAAATAATAATAGGCGGATTTGCGAATTGGATACTTTGTTGTCCAATTTTTTTATTCATCATTATCACCTCTTAACTAGCTCACCAAAAAACTCTAAACCATCGAATCAAACCTACAATAAAGGCCATAACTAATCCATATACAATTACAGGACCAGCAATGACAAACATCTTAGCTCCAATGCCAAAAACAAATCCTTCCCGCTTAAATTCCATTGCACAAGATACAATAGAATTTGCAAACCCTGTTATAGGAACAACAGAACCTGCCCCAGCTCTTTTCCCAATTTCGTCATATATACCAATACCCGTTAAAAAAGCACCTAAAAAAACCATCACAGAAGAAGTAGCAGCAGCAGCATCCTTTTTGATTAAACCTCCATCTAAAAAATAATTTTGAACAACTTGTCCAATGCAACAAATCAATCCTCCGACACAAAATGCCCATAATATATTTTTTATCACTGGTGGTTTAGGAACAATTCCATCTACTTCATTTTGGTATTGCTTTTGCATTTCATTCTTTGATAACTTTTTCATATTAATCACTTCACTTTAAATGCCAACTTTACATTAGCGCGATATTCTACAATTTCGCCTTCATTTATGTTTGCAGTAAAATTCGTTACTTCTACACCTACAATATAATGAATCGTTTTTGCTGCTTCATGTACAGCATTGTCAACCGCTTCTGTCCAATTATTTTTGGAGCTACCAACCAATTCAATAACTTTTACTACCATTTATATCAAACCTCCAATATTAATAAACTTCATATGTATTTTCTTCTTTTAATCATTTTTTATACTCACAAAATAAAAATAGATCTCTTACGAGATCTATAAAAAGTTCTTAATTTTTTTTAATGCTTGCTTTTCAATTCTTGATATTTGAACTTGTGACAGACCAATTTGGTTGGCGATTTCCGATTGTGTTTTATCTTCATAAAAACGCATTCTTATTACATACCGCTCTTTTTCAGATAATCGGTCTATTACCTCATTTAATGTTATTTTCTCAAGACAATCTATTTCATCATTTGTACTTGCAATTTGATCTAATAACAATAACTGATCCCCACTATTATTTGTAGTAGCTTCATATAATGAAACAATGGGCTGCATTGCGTCTAAAGCAGAAATAATTTCTTGCGTAGATAATTCCGATTTTTCTGCAATTTCTTGAATTGTCGGTTCATGCCCTAATGATCCTCTCAAAAATTCCTGAACTTTATGTACTTTATACGCAATATCTTTTATAGGTCGACTTACCTTAATTGGATTGTCATCACGTATAAATCTTCGTATTTCACCTATAATCATCGGTACTGCATAGGTAGAAAACTTTACATTAAAAGATAAATCAAATCTTTCTATAGCCTTTACCATCCCCATACACCCAATCTGAAATAAATCGTCCCATTCATAACCACGATTTGTAAACCTATGGACGATACTTCGTACTAAATTTAAATTTTCTGTCAATAAAACTTCTTTTGCTCCTATATCTCCTGATTGAGCCTGAGTAATTAAATCCATTATCTTTTCATTACTCAACATACACAGCCCACCTACTGTGCAGAAAAGCACTGAATTTTTCTAATCATCTTCACACGGGTGCCTTTACCTAACTCTGATGATACTGACAAATCATCCATAAAAGATTCCATAAAAACAAAGCCCAATCCCATTCTTTCGGGATCACTTGAATAAGACGGTTCTCGTGCCATTTCAACATCAGCAATTCCTTTTCCAAAATCCTCTATAATATATTCAATCTTATCTTCATATAAAGTCATGCAAAATTCAACGATTCCTTTTTCTTCACCATACCCATGAATAATTGCATTAGATACAGCTTCTGAAATTGCAACTTTAATTTCTTCAATATCACTTAAAGTCAACTCTGCTTGAGCGGAAAAAGTTGCTGCTGATAATCTTGCAATACTAACATTTTCACTTGAGCTATACATAGACATTTTAATTTGATTTTTAATCTCCATCATATCCTCCTCATAAGCAAGTAAATGCATCCGTTTCTGTTGGATAAGTTTTTATAATTTTAAACAGCCCAGACAATTCAAAAATCCTCATAACAACAGGTTGGATACCCACTATGCATAAACTTCCACCCATAAAATGAATTTTTTTATATCGTCCTAAAATAGCTCCAATGCCAGAACTATCGATAAACTCAACTCTTTGTAAATTCAATATAACCTCTTTAATTCCTGTATTATCCATACATTTATCTAAAGTGTTTCGAAAATCATCTGTCACGTGCATATCTAACTCTCCATCAACACGCACTACTAATACACCTTTATTTATTAACGTTGTTATTACCATATTATCCTCCTCAAACTCTTTTTCTTTTTCATAGTATTCTATCTTATTCTATAAAAGGAATAAATTACCTTCTAGATTGTAAAAAAATAACGAAAATGTTTTTGCATTTCCGTTATTTTATAAATTTATCAAGTTAGCAAACAATTACTCTCATGGTAATAATAATTTTTCCACAAGATCCGTTATCGTAGAAAAGAAATTTTTTCTTTCCACGTTTTCTTGCGCCAGTAAATCTGTACTCCCTACACAAACCGTTTCATCATATAGATAAACTTCACCATATTTTTCCCCTGCAATGACCGGCGCAGTTATATTTTCCTCAACTTTAACTTCTTTTCTTAACTGATTTTTATTTTCCTTTTTTATCGTAATATTTATATCGTCTTTTGCAATTAAAATGATTTTCTTCTTTACCCCTTTACTTACGTTAGTTTCACAAATCGCTTCATTTTTTTGCATAGCTTGAATTGCTTTATAGTTAGCAAACCCCCAATCTAATAATTTCATACTTTCTTTTAAATGTTGTCTAGGTTCAGGTGCAGCAAAAACAACCGATATCAATCGTAAACTATCACGCTTTGCCGTACCAGCAAAGCAGTATTTTGCCTCTTCAGTCCAGCCTGTCTTTAAACCATCAGCTCCTTCATACCACCATAATAATTTATTCGTATTAACTAGCCAATTTTTACCATCTCGTAGCCAATATTCTTTTATGCTGGATACCTCTCTATACAGATCGTGCTTAACAGCTTCCTTCACAATAAGTGCCGTATCATAAGCACTCATATAATGATTTTCTACGGGTAATCCATTCACATTTGAAAAGTGTGTATTTTTTAATCCTAATGCTAAAGCGCGTTGATTCATTGCTGAAACTGCGGATTCTTCGTCCCCATAAATATATTCCATCATTGCCATTGCAGCATCATTTGCACTGACAACAGCTGTCGCTATTAATAAATTTTTAAACGTCATTTTTTCGCCAGTTTCTAACCAAATCTGTGAACCACCCTGACGATATGCATGTTCACTTACAGAAACTAAATCATCTAAGTTTACACGTTTTTCCTCAACAGCTTCTACTGCTAATAAAATTGTCATTGTTTTTGTTACACTAGCCGGTGACAATTTTTCATTACTGTTTTTCTCAAAAAGAATATTTCCGTTCTCATCCATTAAAATTGCCGATTTTGCTTGTAATTCAACTGAAGCATCAACATTTTTTATAAAAAGATTACTTACAAAAAAACAAATTAAACTACATACCATAAAAAATGACGTATATTTTTTTATTTTTTTCACAAAACAACGCTCCTTTCCTATTTTGTAATATTAGATTATCCAACAATAAATTTTATACACTGGAAATAAATAATCAAATAAAAGAAGTCATTGATTCAACAATGACTTCTTTTATTTGATTAATAACGTTTTTCCATATGAATTTTTAAGATTGAAATTTTCAGCAATTGTTGCCGCTACATCAGAAAAACTAGTACGAGTCCCTAGATTTTTTCCTGTTAAATTTTTGTTATAAACTAAAATTGGAACATATTCACGACTATGATCTGTAGAAGGTGTCGTCGGATCGCAGCCATGATCTGCTGTAACTATAAGGAGATCATCCGTATTTAATAAGGGTAAAAAGGTTTTCAATTCCTCATCAAAATCTACGAGAGCTTGTGCATAACCTTTTGCATCATTTCTATGACCATATTGGCTATCAAACTCTACTAAATTGGCCATAATTAGACCTTTAATATCTTGCTGCTTTACTAAGCTAGTTAAGAGCTCCATCCCATGTTTATTTGATTTTGTTGGGTTTGACTTCGTTAAACCTCTTTGTGCAAAAATATCGCCGATTTTACCAATTCCAATCACATTATATCCTTGCTCCTTCAGTTCATCTAATACAGTGTTTTCTGGTGGTAACAAGCTATAATCATGACGATTAGGAGTACGAATGAATTTTCCATTTTCTCCAATGAAAGGTCTGGCGATAATTCGTCCCACTGCATCTTTTCCTATGCACACTTTATCACGTGTAATTTTACATATCTTATATAGATTCTCCAATGGAATTACATCTTCATGTGCAGCTATTTGAAATACACTGTCTGCAGATGTATATACAATTGGATAACCCGTCTTTACATGTTCTTCTCCTAATTCTTCAATAATTTTTGTGCCCGAAGCCACTTTATTACCTAAAACAGGAAATCCTGTTAGCTCCGTAAATCTTTTGATTAAATATTCTGGAAAGCCTTTTGGATATACAGGAAAAGAAATTTTCAATGGGCAGCCTGCAATTTCCCAATGTCCGCTAGTTGTATCCTTTCCTTTTGAAATTTCCATCATTTTCCCAAAGCTAGCCAATGGATTTTGTACATTTTTAATCCCTTTAATATTAGAGATGCAGCCCAAGCCTAAAGATTCTAAAGTTGGCAAATACAACCCATCACATACTTTAGCAATATTACCTAATGTATTTGATCCGACATCACCGAATTTATCTGCATCTGGTGCTTCTCCAATACCTACACTATCCATAATGATAACAAAAATTCTTTTAAACAATCTCATCAACTCCTATCACAACAATTACTTTCATTATGCACGCGGATGTGATTTATCATACACTTCTTTGAGCGGATTTTTTACTATTTGTGTATATAATTGAGTTGTCGATATATCAGCATGCCCCAACATTTCCTGTACAGAACGTAAATCTGCACCATTTTCTAATAAATGCGTTGCAAAAGAATGTCTTAGTGTATGTGGGGTAATATCTTTAGTAATACCGGCTTCTTGTGCATATTTTTTTATAATTTTCCAAAACCCTTGTCTTGTTAATCGACCACCATGATGGTTAATAAATAATGCTGGTTCATCATATGTACGAACAACTTTCATTCTTCCTTTTATAATATAATCGTGTACTGCTTTTACTGCAATGGAACCAAGCGGAACAATCCGATTCTTTGATCCTTTTCCATAACATTTAACGTACCCCATATCTAAATTTATATCAGATATGTTTAATGCGATTAATTCCGAAACTCTAATACCGGTAGCGTAAAGTAATTCAAGCATCGCTTTATCTCTTAATCCTCCAGAAGATTTTATCTCTGGTTGTTTTAACAATTCCTCAACCTCATGAACAGAAAGAATTTTAGGCAATTTTTTTTCTACTTTAGGTGTATCTAATGATTGAGATGGGTCATTTTCTAAATAATTTTCTTTAACAAGGTACTGATAAAATGCTTTAATTGCAGCAATATTTCGTGAAATTGTTGACACAGCACGACCTTTAGTTTGTAAACTTTTTAAATATTCTTGGATCATATTCTCATTAGAATCTTTTTCAACTTCTAAATTTAAATCGTTCATATAATTTTGAAATTGCTTTAAATCACGACCATAGGATTCCAAAGTGTTTTTTGCTAATCCACGCTCAATTGCTAAATAATTTATAAAAGCATTTACGTATCCTTCCATGATTACCATCCTTCACTCTTCATACACTATACACAATAAAAATTATGCTGCAAATAAATTTTGCTGTTCTAAATCAACAAATAAAACCTTAGTTTACTAGTATAAAACAATAATTACATACATAATAAATTCCACATAAAAAACTATTCCCCTGTAGTATATATCAAATAAATAAAATAAATTTTACCAGATTAAACACGTAAAGGCTCCTGATATTTTCGATCTTGAATTTGATATTGGTCAGGCTGAAAAATTGAAGTATCGCCTATTAACTTTGATAAAACATAACAGGTAAGAATCATTAAAATAATAATAATAATAAATATTTTTCCTATTTTCATGAAAAAGTTTTTATTTATTACATACATAACCAAGATTAGACCTCCTTTATATAAGTCATTCTCCTAAAATAAATTGACAATCCATCTCATAAATACGGGGGAAACATAAACTTCTAATAAGGAGCTTAAAATTATTCCAATACACAAAATAAAGCAAATAATACTATATAAGATAGATGAATATGCCAGATTATCTTTTTTATATTGCCTTCTTTTAATTAAGTTTAGAGAGAAGTTAATTGCTGCTATACTCATTATTAAAATCATTGGAATACTTAATAAGTTATGTGGGAGAACAACAGCTAAAGCTAAAAAAATCCCTTTATAAATATATTCATTAACCAAGAACCCTACTGTAAATCCAATAACAATTCCCTTTAAACAAACAATTCCTAGAACAAACGGCAATCCTATAATCGTAAATCCTAAAATCCATATAGCAAGTATAGTTTTTGTGTTCTTAATGATGACATCACCAAGAATCATGCTATCATTTATCTTGGAAGTATCTGATAGGCTGCTTAAATATAAATTTAAATAGCCTGCTAATTCATTTCTCTGAAGTTCAGGTAAAAACTTCATTGCCATAGCACCAATTACAATTCCAACTAATAAAACCAATATAGAAAAAAAATATTTTGCAATATTTTTTTTTAAATGTTCGAGGAAAACATACCGAAATTTATTATACATAAAAATCCCCCTTGTATAATGCTATTACACCTTATGCAAAGAGGATTTAGTTTAGACCAATTTGTCCACTTTATTAACTTATACTATACGCTATACACCCGCTAATAATAGAGCCAAAATACTTTTTGCATCATTAATTTTTCCATTTTGAATCATATTTTTTATTTCTTCTTTAGTATATTTTACAACATGAATAAATTCATCTTCATCTGGACATTGTTTTCCTGTAATCAAATTCTCTGCCACATAAAGATGAATCATTTCATTTGAGAATCCAGGGGTTGTTGCAATAGATGTTAACTTACGTATTTTTTGCGCAGTATACCCTGTTTCTTCTTTTAATTCTCGAATAACACATTCATCTGGGTGCTCCCCACTATCTAGTTTTCCTGCAGGAACTTCTAACATAACCTTGCCAACTGGATATCGATATTGTCTAACCAAAGCTATCTTACCATCATTACATATAGGAACAACCGCTACCGCTCCTGGATGCTCAATCCATTCTCTTGTTGCTTTTTTCCCATTTGGTAAAGCAACAGTATCTTTTTTTACTTTTAATAATGCACCATCAAATACATTTTCAGAATGCAAAAATTTCTCCTTTAAATCTTCATCCATTTCCGTATCCTCCAATAATAAACTAAAGCTTAATTCAGATAATTTTTAATTCTACTCACATTTTTACAAAGACTCAACCACTCTAACTCTCACTTATAAAAGCAGAAAATTTATAAGCAGATAAGCAAAATCTTTATGCTTAGATTTCGTTATCTAAGCGAATGAATCATAGAATAAGTCCTTATATAGTAATCTACTATACGTTAATAAATAAGTAAAGTTTTTTATCATGTCCACAAATATTTCTTTACTAAATAAATAAATCCCAACGATTATCGTTAGGATTTATTTATCTTAAGCCCGCATTTCCATTCTTAATTTATCAGCAATCATTGCCATAAATTCAGAATTAGTTGGTTTACCTTTATCAAGTTTAATTGTATAGCCAAAAATCTTATTAATCATATCCATATTGCCTCTGCCCCAAGCAACTTCAATTGCATGGCGGATAGCTCTTTCCACACGACTTGGTGTTGTCATGTATTTTTCAGCAATTAATGGATATAAAACCTTTGTAACTGCTCCAAGCAGTTCCACTTCATTTATAATCATCATAATTGCATCGCGTAAATACTGATATCCTTTTATATGCGCGGGAATTCCTATTTCTCGAATAATATTGGTCACTTCCATATCCATAGGTCTTGCTTTTATTGCTTGCGCAACAACTAAAGGTCTTTGCTCTGTAATTGTTCCAGCTAATTGTCTAATCCTACTAGCAATTACATCAACATTAAATGGTTTTAAGATGTAGTAATCTGCTCCTAATTCTACAACTTGCTGTGTAATACTTTCTTGACCTATCGCAGTCAACATGATAATTTTTGGGCGCTTTACCGATGAATTATTTAAAGCTTCTAAAACACCAATGCCGTCAAGGTGAGGCATGATTATGTCAAGTATAATGACATCTGGTTCCTCTGCTTCAATAATTTTTAAGATTTCTTCTCCATCATAAGCTACCCCTGCAACCTCGATATCAGGTTGTTCTGACAAATACTCCTGAATAATTCCTACAAACTCACGATTATCATCAGCTACAGCAACACGAATTTTTCCTTTTATCACCTATTATCCTCTCCTTGCACTTTATAAGAACATAATAGGTATATTCGACAGTTACCTTTTATTCCCTCTATTTTTTGTAAAAAATATACAACATTTTTTTCAACATTTTCCGACATTTTTTTTATATATTTAAAAATATCCTACATTTTTATTAATATCTATGACTTTATCCGAATAGGGATGGAATTTTTTCATTGTTTTGCTTAGGAATAATTCCGCCCTCCATTAACATCCAGTCAATAAAGCAACCATATCCACGTGTTGGATCATGAACAAATACATGTGTAACTGCACCTATTATTTTTCCTTTTTGGATTATCGGGCTACCACTCATTCCTTGTACTATTCCCCCAGTTCTTGAAAGTAAATTATTATCTACAACTTTTACGACTAGCCCTTTTCCCTTAGGATAACTCTGCATATTAATTTTTTCTATTTCTACTGCAAACTTTTCTATTTTTTGCCCCTCAACTACTGTTAAAATCTCAGCTGCCCCTGTTTCGATTTCTGCCATTGACGCAACTGGCAATTCACTCTCATAATAGTCTACAATAGCATCTTTATTTATCCTACCATAAATACCAAAATCAGTATTTTTATCAATAGTGCCCATTAATTGCTCTACATCTAAAAATCTTCCTATTTTTTCCCCCGGCGAACCAGCTTTTCCATTTTGTATTCCATCTACTGATGCTTGAACTATTTTCCCATTCTCACAATTGATGGATTGACTTGTATCACTATCAACAATAACATGTCCTAACGCTCCATAGACATTGCTTTTTGTATCATAAAAAGTCATTGTACCTACGCCAACCGCACTATCTCTCACAAACAATCCTATACGATATCGTTTTGTTTGTTGGCAAAATACAGGCTGAACTTGTATTTCTTTTATTTCAGCATCATGCTTAAATTCTATTTTTAAGGGTATATTATTTTTCCCCGCCTCTTCAACGGCCTCCGCCACATCTATATCTTTTTTCATTATCTTATTATTAATACTAATAATTATATCTCCAACATCTATCCCTGCATCTTTTGCCGGAAAATATCTTTGCCCTCCTGCATCAATAATTGGCGATGTTCCAACTACCATAATTCCTTCTGAATGCAAAATTACGCCAATTGATTGTCCACCAGCCTTCACATGAATTGGCTGAATCACCTCTACTGCAACCTCTTTTATTGGAATAACACCTAGCAATTTAAATTCTACAATATTGCTATTTAATTTAACTGAATCCAAAAATACAGGTTGCAACGAAGAATCAAGTTTGTTTGTAACTTCGGATTTGACCGCATTATTTACTGTCATTGTAAAAGGATAGTTCGTTTGAAACACTTTTAGATCCTCTTGCATTATAACGATTTGCTCTGGTAATGCGTAGATATTACGAAATTGTGGCAATAAAGAAAATGCAATAATCATTAAAGAAAAAATTATTCCAATAAGTTTCTTATAATTTTTCATTGTTCACCATCCTTAATCAATTACTTATCAAAATTATTTTTCCTGTTAAGAATCAGATTATTCTGCATTTATTCCTACATATTTCCAAAAACTTATTGAAATATAGAAAAAGAGGCGTATTTTAAATTACGCCTCTTTTTTCCATTGATTTTTTTTAAATTGTGCATTTTTTTTCATTTCTAAGGCATTGTCCATTGCCGCTTTTGTGATATCTGCCCCGGATGCCATTCTCGCCAATTCATTCAAATGTTCAGTATCATCTAGCAACTTAATACTCGTAATCGTTTTTCCATCATAGGTTTGTTTTTCTATATATAAATGTGAATCTGCCATACAAGCAATTTGAGGCAAATGTGTAATGCAAAGAACTTGTTTATGCATTGCTACCATAGCAATTTTTTCTGCTACCATCTGCGCTGTTTTCCCACCAATTCCCGTATCTATCTCATCAAAAATCATAACACCAATATCCTCTTTATCTGCACATACAGCTTTAATCGCTAAAGCTATGCGTGACAGTTCACCACCAGAGGCTACTTTTTGTATAGCCTTTAACTGCTCACCTAAGTTAGCCGAAAATAATATTTCTATATCATTTATACCATAATAGTCTAATTTTTCATTGCGCGTTACCGCAATTTTAAAATGAACATTTGCCATTCCTAAATCTATCAAATGATCCTGAATACTCTTTTCTAATTGTATAGCAATTGCCTGACGCCTTTGACTTATCTCGTCCGCGAGCTTTCGCATATTGACCTCTAGCAAATCAATAGTTGATTTTAACTTTGAAACAATCTCATCAAAATTTTCAATTTCTAATAATTCCTGTTTTGCGTTATTATAATGATGCAAAACATCTGCAATTGTCGCGCCATATTTCTTTCTTAATTTATAAATTAAATCCATTCTATCTTGCAACTTATTTAACTTTTCTGGATTATAATCTAATTGATCGCCATATTCACGTACCTCATAGGTACACTCTTCTAATTGACAAATTGCTTCATTAATCATTTTCAATGCATTTAAAACTTGGCTATCATAACGACTAATTGTTTCTATATTTTTCTTTAATTCTATCAGTGATGGAACTATTGCAACATGACCTTTGTCTCCACCCTCTAACAATAGGTAAGATTTTTTTGCCAGATCTGAAATTTTTTCTGCATTTGCTAATATTTTTATTTCTGCCTCTAATTTCTCATCTTCATTTTCTTTTAATTTTGCCGCAGCAATCTCATCAATCTGCCATTTTAACATGTCAATCCGCTGTGCATACTCTCTTGATTCCGCTTCTTTTTTCTGTAAAATTGCAACCTCTTTACGCCATGCTTGATAAATTTGTCTATACTGCATTAAAAGTTCTTTAATTTTTAGGTCGTTATTATCGACTAAAGCAAACTGATTTTCATGCCGAAATAATGTTTGATTTTCATGCTGACCATGCACATCAATTAGTAATTCACCAAATTGTTTCAGCAACATTAAGGTTACCTGACAATCATTAATCATAATCGTATTTTTTGCATTTTTAGAAACTTTACGACTAACAATTAAAACCTCTTCATTATCAGCTATCCCGTTTTCAATTAAAAAGGTTTTAATATCCATGCGATTTGAAATGTCAAAGACAGCTTCTACCCTAAACCAATCCATACCATTTCGAATATATTCTACAGACATTCGTTTGCCTAAAATCGCTCCAAGCGCATCAATAATAATCGACTTTCCCGCCCCAGTCTCACCAGTTAAAATATTTAAACCTTCTGAAAAATCAACCTTTATCTGCTCAATTAAAGCAAAATTCCATACCGTTAATCTTTTTAACATATGATTTACTCCTATTAATTTGTCAAGGATTCAAGTTTTTTCAGAACTTCAGCTACTGCATCTATTGGTTTTACAACAACTAATATATTATCATCACCAGCTACTGTTCCGATAATTTCTGGCCATTTCGCATAATCAAGTGTAGAGGCAACAGCATTTGCAGTTCCCGGCAATGTTTTAATCACAATAATATTTTCGCTAAAATTTAATCCAATCACAGAGTCTTGAAACATTCTAGCCATACGGGATTTAGAAAATATAACATTTTTCTCTATAGGATAGGCATATCTATACCTTCCATCGCCTGTTGGAATTTTAATTAACATCATCTCTTTAATATCTCGTGACACAGTCGCTTGCGTAACTTCAATATTCTGTTTTCGTAAAGCTTCCGCTAAATCTTCTTGTGTTTCAACAATCGTATTTTCAATGATTTCTTTTATTCGGGCATGACGTATAGCCTTCATAAAATCAACTCCTTACTTTTTCAATCAAGTATACTACTGGGGCTGTACTTGCGTGATTGATCATCGACCAACAGCTAACAGTATAATTTTTCACGGGTAAATTACTCAAAAAATCAATTAAATAATGATATTCTCTCTTACCACTCTCATGCCCGGGATATGCCGTAATCGCAACTACACCGCCAACATTTAACAATTGAAGCATTGCTTCAATTGCAGGCATTGTAGTATCAATCGTTGTCGTAAGCTCATGATTTCCACCGGGTAAATAGCCCAAATTAAAAATTGCAACATCAACACCTCGTAATACATATTGTTTTACATTCGCATGATTATCTAAAATAAGTGTTACTTTTCGCTCTAACCCTTTTTCCTGCAATTTTTCCTTTGTGCAGCGCAATGCCAATTCTTGAATATCAAATGCATAAATTTTAGCTGTCGCTAATGAATTTTCTGCAAGATATAAAGTATCGTTTCCTTTGCCTGCTGTTGCATCAACAAGAATCTCAGCACGATATACCTGCTCTTGAATTAACTTATGCGCAACACTTACAGGATTTAAGATCTGCATACTTTTCAATCTCCCCGCCACAATTTTGTCCGAACAGTTTTATAATAATTAGAATCGTCAAATTTGACAACTCTTGCTACTAGCGCTGATTTTCTTACAATGATCTCATCTTCACTTATCAACCCATGACTTACCTGTCCATCAATCGTAAGTACAATATCATGATGTGTTGCCGTAATTTTAACATGAGCTTCCTCATCTTCTGATATAATTAGCGGTCTTGCATTTAACGTATGTGGACAGATAGGTGTGATGAGCAAAACCTTTAAACTCGGATGAACAATTGGACCACCTGCTGAAAGGGAGTATCCCGTTGATCCTGTAGAAGTAGAAACAATGACACCATCCGCTTGATAATTCGCTAATATAGAATGATCAATAGAAAGTCCTAAGCGTATCATCCGTGAAAATCCACCTTTAGTCACAACGACATCATTAATTGCAGCGCCAACATAAGTCATTGCCCCATTTCGTTTAACGATTGCATCAAGCATTAGCCGTTCTTCTATTTTATACTTACCATCAATAATTTTTTGCAGTTTACTTTCTATTTCAGCTAATTCAATATCTGCCAAAAAGCCTAATCTTCCAATATTAATTCCACAAACCGGAATATTTTTTTTTGCTAAAACACGACAAGCGTTTAATAAAGTTCCATCCCCACCCAATGTCAGTACCAAATCAACATCTTTTTGTAATAGAGATTCCACCGCTAAATGGGGATAACCTAATTCTAGAGCCGCTTTTTCTTCAATAATAATTTTCACTTCTTTATCAGAAAAAAACTCTACAACTCGCGCCAACAATATATTGACATCTTTTTTATCTATATTAGGAATAACACCTATTGTAAGCATTTTTCTCGCCTCCACACCTTATAAACCGTTGTGTGCATCCCTAACTACATTCTCTATTACCTCTGCATCAATGCCATCATTTTTATCTTCAAGCTTTATGTGAAGTAAATATTCAATATTCCCCTCTGGACCTTTAACTGGAGAAAAAGTTAAACCTACTGGAATAAGCGAGATTTCATTGCATAAATTTACAATTTTACGAATTACTTCTTTATGTATCTCTGGATCTCTTACAACACCTTTTTTCCCAACCTTTTCTCTCCCTGCTTCAAATTGTGGTTTAATTAATGCCACAACTTCAGCATTAGGTAACAATAAAGTTTTAACAACAGGTAAAACTTTATCTAACGAGATAAAAGCTACATCAATAGATGCAAAATCCAATAATTCGCCTAAATCCACTGGAGTTACATTTCTAATATTTGTTCTCTCCATATTAATTACACGTGGATCTGTACGCAATGACCATGCCAATTGACCATAGCCAACATCAATCGCAAAAACCTTTTTCGCTCCATTTTGCAAAGAACAATCCGTAAATCCACCTGTAGATGCGCCAATATCCGCCACGATTTTATTCGTTAAGTCAATTGCAAAAGTTTTTATTGCTTTTGCCAATTTAAGCCCGCCTCGACTAACAAAGCCAATGCTATCCCCTGTAACTTTAATGTCTACGGTATCTTTTACCATCGTTCCAGCTTTATCTACTTTTTGCCCATCTACATATACTAACCCAGCCATAATGGACGTTTTTGCTCTTTCACGACTTGCAACTAAATTTCTTTCAACCAATAACACATCTAACCGCTCTTTTGCCATACTCTCTCACCGCACCTCAATATTCCTGATAAACGCATATGTTCTTGCTGCTATATGTGCAGGCGTTAATTTATATAACTCAAGTAAGTTTTCGCGTTTTCCTTGCTCAATAAATTTATCCGGATACCCTAATCTTAAAACTTTTGTATCACAAAATTCTCGTTCATTTAAAGCTTCTAAGACCGCTGAACCAAAACCACCAGCTAACATATTATCTTCTATTGTCACAATGTATTTAACTGTTTTTGCTAAAACTTCTATCATTCTTTCATCTAAAGGTTTTATAAATCTTGCATTGATAACACCAGCCGAAACATTTTTTTCTTTCAGTAAATTTACTGCTTCTACACATGAATCAACCATTGCTCCAACAGCCAAAAACATAACATCTGAACCAATTGAAATTTCTTCACTCATACCAACAGGAATATGCTGATATTCTGTTTTTACTTCAACGCCCAATCCATTCCCACGCGGATAACGAATTACAACCGGTGTCCTTAATGAAAATGCTGTTGCTAACATATCTTTTAATTCATTTTCATCCTTTGGTGCCATTATCGTTAAATTAGGAATATGCCGCAAATAACTATAATCAAAAACACCATGATGCGTCGGTCCATCTTCGCCTACAATCCCTGCACGATCTAAAGCAAAAACAACCGGTAATTTTTGCAAACAAACATCGTGTAGTATTTGATCATATGCACGTTGTGCAAATGTCGAATATAATGCAACAATTGGCTGTTTTCCCTCACAAGCTAATCCTGCTGCAACTGTGACTGCATGTTGTTCCGCGATGCCAACATCCAAAAACCGATCTGGATAGATCTCACCAAATTTTTTTAATCCAGTTCCTTCTGGCATAGCTGCGGTAATTGCTACAATATTTTTATTTTCCTCAGCTAATTCAATAAGCACTTTACTAAAAACTGAAGTATAAGTAGGTTTATTCGTAGTTTTTTTTATGATCTCTCCAGTTTCAATACAGAATGGACCAACTCCATGAAATTTATCCGATTCACATTCAGCTGGCAAATAGCCTTTGCCTTTCCTTGTTAAGGTATGTATCAAAATTGGACCTTGCATCGTTTTTGCTTTTTCTAATACTTCTCGCATCAATTCAATATTATGTCCATCAATTGGTCCTACATATTTAAACCCAAGTTCTTCAAATAATTCTCCTGGAACTAATAAAAAGCGTAAACTATCCTTTAGCCGTTCTACAACCTTCGCAACACTCTCTCCAATTGTCGGTATTTTTTTCAATAAGAACTCTAAATCATGTTTTACCTTATTATAAGTAGGTGCTGTACGCATCGTTGATAAATACTCCGATAGAGCACCTACATTTTTATCAATCGACATTTCATTATCATTTAAAATAACAATAAGATGTTTTCCTAAATCACCCGCATGATTTAACGCCTCAAATGCCTGTCCCCCCGTCATCGAGCCATCGCCAATCACTGCAACTACATAATTATTTTTTTTTGATAAATCCCTAGCAATTGCCATACCAAGAGCCGCGGAAATCGAAGTGCTAGAATGTCCTGTACCAAAACTATCATAAGGACTTTCGCTTCGTTTGGGGAATCCACTTAAACCACCTTGTGTGCGAATCGTCGAAAAAGCATCCCGCCGCCCAGTTAAAATCTTATGAACATAAGACTGATGCCCAACATCCCAAATAAATTTATCTTCTGGACAATCAAATACCGTATGTAATGCCAAAGTTAATTCTACAACACCTAAACTTGGTGCTAAATGTCCACCATTTTCCGCAATTGTACGGATAATAAGCTCGCGGATTTCTCCCGCGAGCTTATTTAACTGTATTAAGGAAAGTTGCTTTAGTTGTTTTGGACTATCTATTTTATCTAATATTTTATTCAAAAATCTCACATCCTTAGGAAACTACCTACCAAAACACTTCTATTATATCATAGAACCATTTAGATAAACATCATCTTACAAAAAACATAAGCTGTGGTAAAACCTAATAATCCACCTACCAAAACTTCTATTGGTGTATGACCAAGCAACTCTTTTAATGTAATCTGATGTACTGTATGATTTACTTTTAATTCTTTAATTATTTGATTTAACACTCTCGCGTGACTTCCTGCTGCACGTCTAATTCCAGCCGCATCATACATAACAACAGATGAAAAAACAAAAGCAATTGCGAATAACGTAGAATCAGCTCCTTCACGCATAGCAATCGCCGTCGTCATTCCAACGACCAATGCCGTATGAGAACTTGGCATTCCACCAGATCCAAACATTCGTTCCAAACTAAATTCCTTAGATGAAATAAAATCAAATAGAGTTTTTAACACTTGTGCCAAAAACCATGCAAATAAAGCTGAAAATAAAATTGTATTATTCATCAATTGGAAAATTAGTTCAGCCATTTATTTCACCTCAATGATCACGTGTTATTAGATAACGAACTACGTGCCTTAAAAATTCGGCCTCCCTTCCAAAAATCTTCAATGCATCTAATGCAGATGCAACAGCGTCATTTGCCATTTCTTTAGCCTTTTCCAAAGAATATAAAGTCACATAGGTCGACTTATTATTTTTTATATCACTTCCTACAGGCTTACCAATCTTTGCAGCCTCGCCAATAACATCTAAAATATCATCAGTAATTTGAAATGCCAAGCCAAAATTTTCTGCATATTCAGTTAAAGCTATCATTTCTTCTTTATTTGCACCTGCCAGAATCGCACCACTTCGAATTGCCGCTCGAAATAATGCTCCAGTTTTCGCTTGATGCATTAATCTCAAAGTTTCTATATCTACTTTTTTATTTTCTGACAATAAATCAATTACCTGTCCACCAACCATACCATTGTAACCAGCTGCCTCACTAAATTCTTTTACAACCTTTAGCAAACGCTCCGCAGGAACATTTTCTTGACGCAATACTACCTCAAATGCATTTGTAAGTAAAGCATCTCCAGCTAAAATAGCAATTCCTTCACCAAACACTTTATGATTCGTTAAATTTCCCCGACGATAATCATCATCGTCCATCGCTGGTAAATCATCATGAATCAATGAATATGTATGAATCATCTCTAAAGCACATGCAGGTTTAATATAGGGTTTCCCGTCTTCTCCACTTACAGCTTCCGCGGCAGCCATAAGTAAAATCGGTCTTAGACGCTTTCCTCCTGCTAATAAACTATACTGCATTGCATCATATAATTTAGGTGCTATATTATGATCAGTCTTTAGTAACGTAGATAGTTCAGCTTCGATAAGAGGTATTTTGCTTTCACAATATTCTCTAAACATTCTCATCATCCGCCTTTATTTTATAATCTACTGTCACTATTTTGCCTTTGCTTTCCTTTAATAGTTTATCAATTGCAGTTTCTGCATTATCTAACTTTTCTATACATAAATTTGATAATAATACTCCTTCTTTATATTTATCCATCAGTTCGTCAAGGCTAATTTCGCCATTTTCTAATTCAGAAACAATTTCTTCTAAATTTTTTAATGCATTTTCAAAAGATAGTTTTTTATTTTTTGCAACTGCCATTTGTCAAAGTTCCCTCCCCTATACAAGTTACTTTGGTATCTATTTTCCCATCTGCTAAATATAAAGTTAAATTTTCATCTTTCTTCACTTGCTTAATTGATTTTATCAAGATGTTTTCTTGTTTAGCTATAGTATATCCACGGTTTAACGCCGCTAAAGGGTTTAAGAGCAAAAGCTTTTCCAATAACACTTCTAAGCCGTGACGTTTCTGTAATAATTGATTACATTTTCCTTGTCCCATTCGTTCTACACACTTATCTAATAACTCTCTCTTTCTATCTAATATAAATTGCGGATTTGACAATATACGCTTTTGCTTACATAAATTTATTCTATGTCGCTTTTCACTTAGGATGTGTTTTACTTTTATATCCATCTTATCGCGTAAAATTCGAATTCGATGCAAAAGCTCTTTAACATCAGGCACAATAAGCTCAGCAGCTTGCGAAGGAGTGGCCGCTCGTACATCACTAACAAAGTCAGTTAAAGTATAATCGGTTTCATGACCTACAGCCGAAACAATAGGAATAGCTGACTCAAAAACTGCACGGACAACTTTTTCATCATTAAATGCCCACAAATCTTCTATTGAACCGCCACCACGGCCAACAATGATGACATCTACCGGAAATTTTGTATTAAAAGCCGCAATTGCATGAACGATTTCGAATGGAGCTTCATCTCCTTGAACTTTTACTGGATACAAACATAATTGAATCTGTGGATTTCTCCTTTTGGAAACAGTATATATATCACGTAAAACCGCACCTGTTGCTGAAGTAATAACACCAATTTTTTTCGGAAAATACGGCAATATTTTTTTATGTACAGAATCAAATAAACCTTCCATAGTTAATTTTTCCTTTAATTGCGCAAAAGCAAGACTTAGTTCACCTATACCATCCGGAAATAGACTATCCGCATAAAGTTGATACTGTCCATCGCGCTCAAATATTGTTATATAACCACTAACAACTATTTGCATGCCATCTTGTGGCATAAATTTTAAAAACTGTGCTTTATTTTTAAACATCACACATTTTATTGATGACTGCTGGTCTTTGAGCGTGAAATAACAATGACCTGAATAATGTTTTTTAAAATTTGATAATTCACCTCGAATTAGAACGGTTTGTAAAGTCTGCTCTACATCTATTAACCTTTTTATATATTTTGTAATTTCACTTACACTATATATGTTCAAAATCATTCTCCTACACTTTATCGTATTATCTCTCATAATTATGCATAATAATCCTCTTTATTATAACATAAAAAAAAAAAGGTGCTACCGAATATCAAACTATATTCGGTAGCACCTCTTAATAAATCGATTTACTTCGAATGTAAAATACGCCAAGTAAAAGCTTCACCATTTTTAAATATCTGACCAATATAACCTTCTGAACTAGAATATAATCCACCACCACTTACAAAAGCAATCGGCTGCCCAACTTTATCGTAAACGAAATTTCCAATAAGCCAAGCAACATGTTGCCCATTTAGACTAAATACAGGTTGCATTTTCCTCACCTCTTGTTTTATCTTATGTAATCAAGACAAAAAGTGACTCAATACTATTAATATTTAGTACCCCAAAATCTCTGTAATCTTAATTTCATTTCTTTTTCCTGCCCCTGCTCTGTAGGCTTATAGTAAAAAATATTTTTTAATTCATCAGGTAAATATTGTTGATAAAAAAAATGTTCTCCATGATCATGCGGATAAACATAATCCTTCCCAGCCCCAAGATTAGATGCCCCTTTATAATGTGCATCTCTCAAATGGGGCGGAACAACTCCACAATTTTTTGTTTTGACGTCATGAATTGCTGCATCAATACCTAAATAAGCAGCATTACTTTTAGGGGCTGAAGCAATATAAGTTACAGCTTGCGCAAGTGGAATTCTCGCTTCTGGCATACCGAGAAATTGCACTGCTTGTACCGTTGCCATCGCAACTACTAGAGCTTGTGGATCCGCATTTCCAACATCTTCTGCTGCACAAATTGCAATTCTTCGTGCAATAAAATTAATATTTTCACCTGCAACTAACATTCTGGCTAAATAGTGCAATGCTGCATCCGGATCACTTCCTCGCATACTTTTTATAAATGCAGAAACCGTATCATAATGTTTATCTCCACTTTTATCATAGTTATGTAGTTTTTCACCTATAACTTCTTGCAATATTTCTATATTTATAACGCCTCCAGATTCTAGCAAAGCTGTCGCTTGCTCTAAAATGTTAAGCGCCACTCTTGCATCTCCAGATGAAATCTCTGTGATCAGCAGCAATGCTTTTTCGTCACAAATAAATTTTTCATTTCCCAAACCACGTTCTTTATCTTGCAATGCTTGCTTTAAAATGTTTTGAATATTTTCTCTAGAAAGCAAACTCAATTTCACTACACGTACTCTTGATAATAATGCTACATTTACTTCAAAATATGGATTTTCCGTTGTCGCACCAATTAAAATTAATCTTCCATCCTCTACATAAGGTAATAATACATCTTGTTGTCCTTTATTAAAGCGATGTATTTCATCAATAAAAATTATTGTTCTTTGCGTATAGAGATGTAATCTTTCTTTCGCAGCCTCAACAATTTTGCGAATATCGCTAATTCCTGCGGCTACTGCATTGATTTTTTCAAAATGGCTATTTGTCATTTTTGCGATCATTTGAGCCAATGTCGTTTTTCCCGTTCCTGGTGGTCCAAATAGAATCATAGATGGAATCTTATCGGCTTCAATCATCTTGCGTAAAAATTTATTTTTGCCGACTATATCTTCATGACCAATAAATTCGTTAAAGTCACGAGGTCTCATTCGTACTGCCAACGGTTGAGTTTGATTCAAATTATTTTGATTTGAATAAGAAAACAAGTCCATGCAATCACCTGCTACCTTTCTCCAGTTGAACCCATTCCACCTTTACGGATGACACCATTTGATATATCATCATCCACGGTTAAATATTGATAAAAAACACCTTGCGCAATGCGCTCACCTTTATCAATATGAACGACTTCATCATTATGATTATAAAAAGCAATCATTATATGTCCTTCATTGTCTTTATTATTATAATAATCAGCATCAATAACACCTTGACTATTAATTAAGCATATTTTTTTCTTCATTGAAAATCCAGATCTTATATGTATTCCCAAATATTCATTTTCTTGCATATATGCTTTAATTCCAGTAGGTACAATAGTAACTTTATGTGGAAATAATTCGATATCAACAGCTGATTCGATATCATAGCCTGCACTTGCTACCGTTTTACGCTGTGGTAAACGAATATTCTTTTCTTTATATTCTGTAACAATTTCAAATCCTCTACTTTTCATTCTATAACTCCTTAAAATAGCTGGGCATAAATGCCCAGCTATTTTTACTCAAATTCTTCTTTATCGTGAGAATAACTATTATTCAACGCTTTAAATGGAGTAATTGTCGATATAGCATGTTTATATACCAATTGCTGCTTGCCATCATTTTCAATAATAACGGTAAAATTATCAAAGCCTTTTACTAAACCTCTTAATTGAAAACCATTCATTAAATATATAATAACAGCTACATTTTCTTTACGCACTTGATTTAAAAAACTGTCCTGCAAATTAATGCCCTTAACTGCCACACCCAAACCCCCCCTATTTTATTATGGTTGCATTAACAGTATTCTACTTAATCAAAAAATATCCTGCCACATCCTTGTAAATTTCTTCCACGATTTCATTGGGAGTATATTTCTCTACATTATACCAACGAATATATGGCATCTTCCGGAACCATGTCAATTGTCTTTTTGCGAAATGTCGTGTGGATTTTTTAATATGCTCTATCGCATAGTCTAAAGATACTTCGCCTTGCAAATATTCAACAATTTCTTTGTATCCAATTCCCTTCATTGCTTGACAAGTAGGCGAAACGCCGTGATGAAGAAGTTGTTTTACCTCATCAATCAGACCTGCATCGACCATCAAATCAACTCGCTCATTAATACGTTCATATAAATGACTACGATCCATCATTAATCCAATCACCATAGCATTATATACCAATTGATTATCCTTCGCACCTTTTTCTTGAGAAATACTCTCTCCACCTAAATGATATACTTCTAATGCGCGAATCACACGACGAAAATCATTGATATGCAATCTATTCGCTGCAACTGGGTCAACTTTTTCCAGCATAGCATGCACATACTCTTTTCCTTTTTCTCTAGCAAGTTCTTCTAACTGCATTCTATACTTCTCATCGCCAGGGGTTTCATTAAATTGATAATCTTCTAATAAAGACTTTACATATAATCCAGTTCCACCCGCAATAATCGGAATTTTCCCCATTTTATTAATTTCATTGATTTGTGCTGCTGCTAATTCTTTAAATTGTGTAACATTAAATTCTGCATCGGATTCAAGTATATCAATAAAATGATGTTTAACGCCAGACTGTTCTCCCCTCGTTGGTTTTGCTGTTCCGATAGAAAACCCTTTATAGACTAGCATTGAATCACCAGAAATAATTTCCGTATCTAATTTTTTTGCCAGTTCAATACTAAGATTTGTTTTTCCAACAGCAGTTGGTCCAATAATTGTAATTACTTTTTCTATTTTCATCACCTACCTGTATAACACCATAGTTTATATTGCTATATTTTCCCCCAACAATATTTTCTATGAATAATCGTTCAAACTCTTTACTCCGACGATTTTCTTTTACAACAACGTATTTTCTAGCAACTCGCCTTGCTTCTTTTAAAGCCTGTAATTCAATAGGGCGATGATCTGCAACTGCACGTAGCGGCTTTAGTGCAACACTTTCTTTTAATGGGTGCCGAAACATTGGATCAAAATAAACAACATCAAAGGTTTTATCCGGCAAACTAAGTAAATACTGATTATAATCAGCTTGTACAACTTCAATCTGTTTCAATGCTTTTTCTAACCTAACATTTTCAACGCAAAATTCTTCCAAGCCATTTTTTACGATAAATGATGTAACTCCGGAATTTTCCACACCTACAACTTTACCTTCTACACCGACAATGTAACTTGCTACAATTGCATCAGTTCCCATCCCTAATGTACAATCCAAAACCGACATTCCTTTTTTAAGGTGCATTGCCATAACCATATGATCAACCTGTCCGCGATCAATATTTTGAATTCTTAACTGTGCCATATTTAAATGAAAAAATAATTCACCCTCATCAGTATATGCAACTATACGTTGTTTTGTTACAACAATTATAGTATCTGCTTTAGAACGCCTCTTTAGCAATTCAACAGAATCATTATTTCGGAAAACAAATTGTATGTTTAGTTTGTCAGCAATCATTTTTGCTCTTTCTATCAAAGACTCTGTAACTTTTTGTCCTGTCGTTACAATGACTTTCATTTTACACCTCATCTAAGTTCGTTTAAACATCTTTGCTAATTCATCATTTTGAAATTTAATAATCACAGGGCGTCCATGTGGACAAGTATACGGCAGCGTCGTATTCGCAAGTTCATCTAAAATAATTTGCATCTGTCTAATATTCAATAAATCCCCTGCTTTAATTGCCGCCCGACATGCGGTAACTGCAATACATGCATGTCGAATTTCTTTTGCTGAAGGATTTCGCATTTCCTGCACTTCGCCGAGAATTTCTCGAATAATTGCCTCAGCCTCACCAATAGGGATATCTGCAGGCACCTCAGTTAATCGCATCGCTGACGGACCGCTAGGCTCCATAGAAAATCCAAGTTTTGAAAACAACGCTTGGTTATCTAATATAATTTGATATTCTTTATCATCAAAATCTAGAAATAAATGGACTAACAACTGCTGTGAAGGAATTTCTTCTGCCATTTGAGCAAACCTATCATAAAGAATTCTCTCATGCGCAGCATGTTGATCTACAATATATAAATCTTTTCCTGCACTGGCAATAATATAACAATCAGCCACTTGTCCCATCGGCTGTAATGGTTCTGTATAGTTTGAAGTTTCTTCCGCAATATAAGATTCCACCTTATTTTCTTGCACATTTTCTATTGTTCTAAATTCACGATTTTTTTCAGTCGATAACATCTTTTGAGCTGTTGAAAAATCAGCATTAGGATCTTTCAATTCAAGCTCTCTTCTTAACGAATTATTATATGTTTGATTTTGCGCTAGTTTTAAATCATTATGAGGAAAACTTATAGGAACACTTGTATAGTGTCTTTCAATATTTTGTACCGGAGATGCTACTGTCTCCAAATTTTCTGGCATTTTTATTGCGTCTAATACAGCTTTATATACAGCTTTAAAAATTCTACCTTCATCAGAAAATTTCATTTCTGTTTTCTGTGGATGCACATTTACATCTATTGTATGTTGAGGAACATTAATAGTTAATACTGCTAAAGGAAACCCATTCTTCGGCAGCATAGAATGATACGCATTATCTATTGCCTTAGCAATCGAACGACTACTAATAACTCTTCCATTCACAATATAAGTTTGCCATTGTCTACTGCTACGCAGTATTGCTGGTTTTGATAAATATCCCGAAATTCCAATTCCTTCATCTTGAAAATGTACACCTAGTAACTCATTACCAACTTTTACACCATAAATACTTTGTAATGTATCAAATAAATTTCCATTTCCCGGAGTAGTTAAAACTAATTTATTATTATTAATAAATTTAAATAATATATTGGGATTAGATATTGCTAATTTAATTAAGATATCATTAATATGTGTTCCTTCTGAATTTGGTGTTTTTAAAAACTTTTTTCGCGCAGGTGTATTATAAAATAAATCTTCCACTTTAATTGTTGTTCCAATATTTCCACCAGCTTCTCTAGTGTCAATTATCGTTCCACCCTGTATTTCAACCAATGTAGCAAATTCATCATCTACTAAACGCGTAGTTAATGAAAATTTTGATACAGATGCAATTGTTGCTAATGCTTCGCCACGAAAACCTAAAGTAACAAGCGAAGATAAATCACTTACTTGGTACAATTTACTAGTTGCATGGCGTAAAACTGCTAGCTGGGCATCTTCTTTGCTCATACCGCGACCATTATCTGTAACGCGCATAAAACTAGTTCCACCAGCCATAACTTCCACTTCAATTTTAGTTGCACCAGCATCAATTGCATTTTCTACTAATTCTTTTATCACTGATGCCGGACGTTCTACAACTTCTCCCGCAGCTATTTTATTTATTGTCTGTTCATCTAGGACATGAATTAAACTACTCATATCTTACCAGCCTCTTTTTTTGCTTCCTGCTGTAATTGATATAATTTATTAATTGCTTCTAACGGTGTCATGCTCATTACATCCAATGCTAAGATTTGTTCATTTAATGGATTTGCAAATAAAGATGACATACCCTCATTTGCACTTATCGCTTTTTCTTTTACCACTTTTGTATCCATATGCTTTATTTGCTTTGTCGGTTCTGCTTCTAGATCAGCAAGAATCTTTTTTGCCCGTTCTGTGACCACTTTTGGCAAACCAGCTAATTTTGCTACATGAATACCATAACTTTTATCAGCACCGCCCTGAATAATTCTTCGTAAAAATACAACTTCACTACCGCGCTCTTTTACAGCTACGCAATAATTTTTAATTCTCTCACTGTAATTTTCTAAATCCGTCAGCTCATGATAATGCGTCGCAAATAATGTTTTTGCCCCAATTTTATCTCTAACATATTCAATTACGGCTCTAGCAATACTCATTCCATCAAAAGTGCTCGTTCCTCTACCAATTTCATCAAGCACAATTAAGCTTTTTTTTGTTGCATATTTTAATATTTGTGCAACTTCATTCATTTCTACCATGAATGTACTTTGCCCACTGACTAAGTCATCACTTGCACCAATTCGTGTAAAAATTCTATCAACAGGAGCAATTGAAGCTTCTCTAGCCGGAATAAAACTTCCAACTTGCGCCATAAGTGTCAATAACGCAACTTGCCTCATATAGGTTGATTTTCCAGCCATATTGGGTCCAGTAATCACCATAATTTCACTTTCATGATGATTTAGTTCTGTATCATTGGGTACAAATAATTCCCGTTCGAGAATTCGCTCTACTAATGGATGTCTCCCATCTTTTATTATGATTTCTCCATTAGTATTCATTTTAGGACATATATAATTATAACGGCTAGCCGCTTCACTTAAACTATATAATGAATCAACCTTTGCAACTTGCCGAGCCGTCTTTTGAATACGATAAATTAATTTTTTAATCTGCTCGCGAATTTCAACAAAAAGCTGATATTCTAGACTAACAATTTTTTCTTGCGCACCTAAAATTTTTGTTTCAAATTCTTTCAAATCTGGAGTAATATATCGTTCTGCATTTGCCAGCGTCTGTTTACGAATATAATATTCTGGCACAGCTGCAGCATTAGAATGCGTAACTTCTATATAATAGCCAAAAACCTTGTTATAACCAATTTTTAAAGATTTAATGCCTGTAGTATCCTTTTCATGTTGCTCCATGTCTTGTAACATTTGTCTGCTATCACGCGCAATTACTCTAAGCTCATCTAGCTCCTTATGATATCCTTCTTTAATAATCCCACCATCACGAAGCGAGATTCCCGGTGTATCAACAATTGCATGATTCAGCAAATTTACAACATCATCATATAATTCAATATTTTCAAATGCCTTACATAATAAGTCGCTTTTCGCATCCTTTAAGCTCTCTTTAATTTTAGGTAAACTAGCAAGTGATAACCTAAGAGATACTAAATCTCGAGCATTTGCTGTTCCAACTTCAATTCGAGTTAAAAGACGTTCAAAATCATAGACTTCCTTTAACGCTTCCATTAATTGATTTCTCATACTAAATGTATCTATTAATTCTGAAATCGCTGCCTGACGCGCATTAATCTGGCCTATATTAAGTAAAGGATACTCTAACCATTTTTTTAATAATCGACTCCCCATTGCTGTTCTAGTAAAATCCAATACCCCTAATAAAGTATCTTTTTTCCCACCGTCACGAAGATTTCTCGTAATCTCTAAATTTCGCAAAGTATATGTATCCATGATTAAATTTTCAGTGGAATCTAAGTAAGCTAATCGATTTAAATGCGTTAAATCCGTTTTTACCGTATCATGCAAGTATCTCAACAATGCAGCTGTCCCTTTACGAGCATAAGTACTATGAGGTTGTTCATTGTGATCAAAATGTACATTTAATAATTCCTCATCATCTAATGACACCTCTTTCATAAAAGAAAAACTACAATGGTTTAACCTTAAATTACAAAACTCTTTTAATTCATTATTAAAGGAAAGTGCTTCTACCAAAATAATTTCTGGGGGCATCAAACGATATAATTGGTCAAATAATTCTTGACGTCTTGTATCGCTATCATAAATTCCATAAAAACATTCACCTGTCGAAATGTCCGCACCAGCTAAAGTCGTTTTCCCGTCATCTTCATAAAGTAAGGCAATATAATTATTATTTGCATCAGATAAAACCGTTTCGGATAGTACAGTTCCCGGAGTAATAATTTTTATCACTTCTCGTTTAACTAATCCTTTTGCTTTTACATCTCCAGTCTGTTCACAAATCGCAACTTTATATCCTTTATTGATTAACTTTGTAATGTACCCTTCTGAAGCGTGATAAGGCACTCCACACATTGGAATTCTCTCTGGTAATCCTGCATCACGTCCAGTTAGCGTAATCTCTAGCTCACGCGATGCTAACTGTGCATCTTCAAAAAACATTTCATAAAAATCTCCTAATCGAAAAAATAAAATTTCATCAGGATGTTTACTTTTTATTTCTTTATATTGTGCCATCATAGGCGTATATCCAGCCATAAATCCACTTCCTTTACTACAAAATTTAGATATAAAAAGAGATAGAACCATGTCTTTTATTGTAATAAAAATTCATTTACTACAATAAAAAATATTCTATCTCCATCTTTTTATTGCCAAACTCCTACTTACCCATTTTACTACAAATCAACAAATTAAACCAGATGTCTTTTATATTAATTCACCTTTCAATACCCACGTTTGTGGATGCGTGATTTTAATTTGCACAAGCTGCCCTACTGCTTCATGTCCAACTTTATCCCATAAAACAATCTTATTTGTGCGAGTCCGACCAGACAATACATTTTCGTCTGTTTTACTAGATCCTTCAACCATAACTTCAAGAACTCGTCCTTCTAATTGTTGATTAATCTCTAAACTGATCTGATTCTGTACATCCATCAATTGCTGTAACCGTTTCTTTTTTAATTCAGTAGAAACTTGATTTTGCATTTCAGCAGCTGGCGTACCTGACCGTTTGGAATATAAAAATGTATATGCTGCATCATAACGAATTTCTTTTAAAAAATTCAAAGTATCTTGAAATGTTTCCTCTGTTTCACCTGGAAAGCCAACAATTAAATCTGTCGTAATACTAGCGTGAGGAACAGCCTCACGAATTTTCCTTACTAAATTCCGGTAATCATCCGTTGTATAGCCACGATTCATAGCTTTTAAAATAGTATCATTTCCGTATTGGACAGGTAAATGAAATTGCTCACATATATGACGACTATTTTTAATCGCCTCAATAACTTTATCATTTAAGTCACGCGGATGAGATGTCATGTAACGAATTCGTTCAATGCCTTCTATTTTATCAACTGCAGTTAATAAATCTGCAAAATCCGCTGACGCACTATCCTTTCCATAAGAATTCACATTCTGACCAAGTAAAGTGATCTCTTTAAATCCTTGCGATGCTACATCACGAACTTCTTTTAAAATATCTTCTAAATCACGACTGCGTTCACGCCCTCGCACATAAGGTACAATACAATACGTACAAAAATTATTACACCCATACATAATTGGTATCCATGTAGATATTGAACCATTACGTATAGTAGGTAAATCTCCAGGCATTTCCTGATCTCCTTGAATAATATTAACCACTCTGCCATGCGATTGTTCAACTTCTGCGATAATATTAGATATCTCATGAATTTTATTTGTTCCCATGACAAAATCAACATGTGATGCTTTTTTTAATATAGCATCACCATCTTTTTGTGCCATACAACCTGTAATTCCTATAATTAAATTCGGATTAGCTGTCTTTAACCTTTTTAAATCACCAATTTTTCCATAAATCTTATTTTCTGCACTTTCACGCACACAACAAGTATTTACAATAATTAAATCAGCCAATGACAAGTCATCTTGCTTTTCATACCCTATATTTTTCAACTGACCTGCCAAGCGTTCAGAGTCATTCTCATTCATTTGACATCCATAAGTCAAAAAACTTACAAACTTCTGTTTAATATTTTGCATCTATAAAATTGCCTCCAAAAATCTTCATTACGTCTCTTCTATAGTATTTTCATATTCTAGCATAAAATTGCGGTATTTATCATAAATGATTCGAATCGCTGTAATAATCGCTTTTTTTGCACTTCCCTGATAAATGCGTTCAATCATCTGACACATTCCATCCGGTCCGTTTTTAAAGGAGCAGCCAATTAATGCTCCAGCTACATGCTGACTAGCTAAATTCGTTGCCAAAGTGCAGTCCGCCTGAATAATTTCACTCGTATTTACATCTACGATAACAATCAGTCCAATTGTTTTATATAGTTCTCCAGCTGTAATTCCAGTTGGTAATTTCGCGTATCCAGAGAATAACACTAAATTTTGATTCAACATGAAAAGCCTCCATTTATTTCATAGTCAATCCTATAATATAAACATCTATCTTATATACATTCATTGCTGTCATTAGCTCAACTGCTGTTAGGATTTCTTTGCGTTTTTGTTCTGCTATTTTCGGTAAATAAATACCATAAGGTAATTTTACATCCACTGTAATAACAAGACCAACCTCATTCTCTAGATTTCTTTCTCGTTTTACCCGAACTTTATATGCTTTTCCTTTTACTTCCCCTAGTTCAATAACATGCCTTACTATAGATGCGACGGCTTCGTCACTCACTGTTAGTTTCCCATAATAACTAAACATTGGTCGAACAATAGATTTTTCACCAAGTCTACGCCGCTTTGTTTTCGTTTTTTTTAAAAAAATATCTAACGGATCAATTAAATATCCCGAAAAATGTGGTTTTAATTCAATCGTCGGTACAGGGATAATATGTTTTCCTTGCTTTAAGCGATAATATTGTGCTTTATTAATTTCTTCTTTACTTGCAATATCCTCAATTCGAACAATTTTTTTTATTGCCGGTAAACCAAGAATCTCTGCTATCTTATGCACCATATTTTCTGAAGTACCTAAAATAAGAATTTTTTTAGGTACTATCTCTTTTATTGCCTCGCGAACTTCCTTAGCATGATCTTCCAAGATAAAAATTGCTCTTTTTACTGCCATAATTTTGCTAGCTTCGCGCTTCGCAGAACGACCCGCAATAATTTTATTATCTTTGATCAAAATACCATCATCTATAATTGCATCTGCTTTTTCATTATGGGCAACGACGAGAGCTCTATGACTCTTACCAGTTCCACTAGGACCTACTAGAGCAATAACTTCCATTTTGCCCCTCCCTTAAATAAACTACCAATTTTTACTCTCATAAATATCATTATTATATCAAAAATAAATGTATTTGTAATTAGCAACTTTTCTTATCTAAAATTTCTGCCCAAATATCATCAATAGTAAACATCCCTAACTTCTCTGGATATCTGGTCTTTATTGCATGATAATCTGAGCCTCCAGTAATGAATAAGTTATTTTTTTTAGCCAACTCCATATATTTTATAACCTCTTCAGGGCTATGTTTAGGATGAAAGACTTCAATTCCACTAATCCCTAAAGCAATTAAATGATGAACAATTTTATCATCACCTATCATACCAGGATGTGCTATTATAGAAACTCCTCCAGCCCGCGAAACTAATTGAATAATTTCTTCACATGTAAGTTTAGCATGAGGTTCATAGGCTGGACAATTTTTACCTAAAAGCTGATCAAATATCTCCCCAAGCCTTTTAAAATAGCCTTTTTCAACTAAACATCTAGCGATATGTGCTCTGCCTATAGATGTCGTATCTCCTGCTATTTCCAAAACTTCTTCCTTTTTTATTATGTATCCTAAAGAATTAAGTTTTTTTATCATGTTATCTAGACGATTCCAGCGTGCATCTACCAGTGACTTTAACTTTTCCTTTAACGGAGGATAGTATAAATCAATATGGTATCCAAGAATATGAACTTCATTTGAAGGCATATCTGCACTAAATTCAATTCCTCTTATAATTTTTATTGACTCTTGATAGAGTAAATTTTTTTCATCAAGTTTTAATAAACCATTCAGTGTATCATGATCGGTTATCGCTATATACTTCAAGTTATTCTTTATTGCCAACTGAACAACCTCTTGCGGTGATAATCTCCCATCAGATGCTGTTGTATGAATATGTAAATCACTTGCCATAATCATTCTCCTACTTTACTAGTTATACAATAAAAAAACCTGTTCAAATGAACAGGCTCTTTATTCTATCTTGGCTCTACAATTAACTTTATTGCTGTACGTTCTTCACCATCAATCAAAATATCCGTAAAAGCTGGAATACAAATCAAGTCAACGCCGTGCGGGGCAACAAAACCCCGAGCAATTGCAACTGCTTTCACAGCCTGATTTAATGCCCCTGCTCCTATGGCTTGCATTTCGGCACCACCACGTTCTCTTAAGACCCCTGCTAAAGCTCCTGCGACAGAATTTGGATTTGACTTTGCTGATACCTTCAAAACTTCCATAATTATTAGTACCCTCCTTTAATATTAAGAAAAAGAACTTATAACAACTTACAGTATCATATATTCGCCGTTTAGTAAAAAATACCTTTAATCCATTTTACATTTTTTCAATTTTTTTCAATAAATCTTTTTCTAAAATCCTAAAAATTTTTTTAACTTTACCATTACATTCATTTATATGTATAATAATCGCAGAAAATACCTTAGCGCCTTTCGCTAATTCAAATTTTACTGGTAGTCCCGTTAAAAATTTTTTCAAAATTAAATCTTTATCCACCCCTAAAATCGAATCCCACGGACCAACCATGCCTAAGTCTGTAATATATCCCGTCCCTTGTGGTAAAATCCGTTCATCTGCAGTTTGAATATGCGTATGAGTTCCAACCACACAAGATACCCTCCCATCCAAATACCACCCCATAGCCATTTTTTCAGAAGTTGTTTCTGCATGGAAATCTAAAATTATATAATCACAATCTTTTTGAATTGCACCTATAATTTCATCAGCTTTACGAAATGGACAATCTATCGCTGGCATAAAAGTGCGGCCTAATAAATTGATAACACCAACCTTTTTTCCTTTACATTCAAAAACGCAGTAACCTTTGCCTGGCGTATCTGGTGGATAATTCGCTGGACGAATAAGATAATCTTCAAAATCAATAAAGGAAAAAATTTCTTTTTTATCCCAAATATGATTTCCTGATGTAACTACATCAATCTGTATTGAAAACAATTCATCCAAAACTTTTTTTGTAATTCCTACTCCACCAGCTGAATTTTCTCCATTTGCAATAACCATATCTATATTATATTCATCATGCAATATCGGAATCCATTTTTGTGCTTCAGCTCTTCCTTCTTTTCCACAAATGTCTCCCACGATCAATATATTCATTTCTTTACCCCTTTATTTGTTAAAGATCATAACTCGTCCATCTTCACGAATGCCAATTAACTTACTCATTTCTCTACTTTTATGTACATTAAACAGCATCCTATCAATTGCTTCCTCTTGTACCAGTAATTCCTCTTCTCGTATAGCATCATTATCATCTGTAATGAGATGCTCCCAAAAACATTCTTTTATTAACGCAGTAATTAAAGCAATCTCCCCTCGCGACAAAGTTGCAACATCTCGTATAACATTGATAAATACAGTATTCTCAAAACTTTCCTTTTTGATTGAAATACTACTGTTTTTTATTCCTTCCAATGCATGATAAGAAAGAATGCTACTATATAGTTTATTCTTTAAAGTAGTATATTCATCATTGATATCTACGTCATCTAAAACAAATGTCATTTTTAAAGATTCTATTGTTGGATCAAAACTAATTGTTCCAATTTCCGGATAACAGATCAAGATAGAAACTAATAAACTAACTCCATCTGCATTACGCTTTTCATCTTGTTCAATATTCATTATACATCACACCATTCAATAAATTAGCTTCTCCATAATAAATTAGCATATACATCAAATTCTATATCGTCGTATTCGCTAAAATTCACTAAATCCCTTTATTACAAAACGACCTCGCCACATAATAGCAAGGTCGTTAATTTGCATAATTACAACAGTTATCTTATTAAAAAACGATAACTATATAAGATTGTAAGCAATATTATTTCGCATAATCAACTGCTCTAGTTTCCCGAATAACAGTTACACGAATTTGTCCCGGATATTCTAATTCACTTTCAATTTTCTTAACTATATCACGCGCTAATCCAACTGATGTAATATCATCAATCTTATCCGGTTTTACCATAATACGAATTTCTCGTCCAGCTTGTATTGCAAAAGATCGATCAACACCATCAAAAGATTCTGCAATTTCTTCCAATCTAGTTAAACGTTTTAAATAGCTTTCTAAGCTTTCGCGTCTAGCACCTGGGCGTGCCGCAGATACCGCATCGGCAGCAGCAACTAAAACAGCTTGTACTGTTTTTGCTTCTTCATCACCATGATGTGCAGCAATTGCATTAATAACTTCTGCAGATTCACGATATTTTTTAGCTAAATCAGCACCAATCGTAACATGTGGTCCTTCAACTTCATGATCTACAGCTTTTCCTAAATCATGCAATAGTCCAGCACGTTTCGCGAGCATAACATCTACACCCAATTCAGCTGCCATAACTCCAGCTAAATGAGATACTTCTATAGAATGATTCAATACATTTTGTCCATAACTTGTTCTGTATTTCAATCTCCCTAAAAGTTTCACTATCTCTGGATGTAATCCATGAACACCTGTTTCAAAAGTTGCCTGTTCTCCAGCTTCCTTAATGCGTTGTTCAACTTCTTTTTGCGCTTTTTCAACCATTTCTTCAATACGCGCCGGATGAATTCTTCCATCAGTAATCAACTTTTCTAAAGCGATTCTTGCGACTTCGCGCCGCACAGGGTCAAATCCAGATAGTATAACAGCTTCTGGTGTATCATCAATAATTAAATCAATCCCCGTAAGTGTTTCTAACGTCCGAATATTACGACCTTCTCGTCCAATAATTCTTCCCTTCATTTCATCATTAGGAAGAGCAACAACAGAAACTGTTGTCTCAGCAACATGATCAGCAGCACAACGTTGAATAGCTAAAGAAATAATATTACGCGCTCTTTTATCAGCTTCTTCTTTCGCCTGCTGTTCTAAATCTTTTATCATCATTGCCGTTTCATGTTTGATTTCTTCTTCAGCATTCGCTAAAAGCATCGTTCTAGCTTCTTCAGAGGTTAAACTAGAAATACGTTCTAATTCAGCCATCTGTTTTTCATGAATTTCATGAATTTCTTCTTGACTCTTGTCCAGTTCAACTTCTTTTTTATTGATGATGTCCTCTTTTTTTTCTAGAGAATCAATTTTACGGTCAAGATTTTCTTCTTTCTGCATCAGACGACGTTCTAAGCGCTGTAATTCTACACGACGTTCTTTTGTATCTCTATCTAATTCCAAACGCAATTTATGAATATCTTCTTTTGCTTCAAGTAATGCTTCCTTCTTTTTGGCTTCGCCAACCCGTTCAGCATCAACAATAATTTTTTTTGCGGCTTCTTCTGCCGAGCCAATCTGTGACTCCGCAGTTTTTTTCCTTGTCCAATAACCTGCACCTGCACCAACCACTACCGCAAGCACAACGGACAATACAATTTCAACTACAATAATCCTCACACCTCCTTGTTATATTCGTTAATACAGATAAAAGTAGAGCCTCGACTCTACTTTTAAAACATTTGTCTACATACTACAATTGTAGTAATCGACTTTGCCTTTTTAAGCATTAAATCACAACACACATAATAATTTTAAAGGTTTTTCATAGCAGTGTCAAGCTATGAAAATCTTACTTAGAAAATCAAAATATGGCCTTACCCTATGTTTAAAATTTTCCATTATTAAGATACTGTATTAACTTCATAGTATATTTTCTATTGTCTGGTGTGAAAATCCTTTATTCAATAAAAATTTCACTAAAATTTCTTTGTCATATTCGATGAAATTTGAATATTTTTTTCTTAAAATACTTTTAGCGATATCAACTTCGTCTGACAACTCAACTTTATCTATATTATTTAAGATGTCATTTTCATCGAATCCTTGTGCCAAAAGCTTTTTAGCAATGTAATTTGCACTATATTTATGTGTCTGATAATATTTAAAAAACAATTTCTCACATAGAGATGCATCATCTAAATACCCTTTTTGTTTTAGCACTATAATGGCCTTATTTATTTCATCACTTGTATATGATTTTTGCAACAATTTATTTGATAACTCGACTATTGAATAATCGCGCTTTGCTAACATGTTAACCGCAATCTTCAATGCTGTATTATTCATCCTGCTCCTCATTTATTACCGCTTTCTCAGCTACCACTTCTGCCCCTGAGTCAGTAACAATCAATTTTTCTCTTATTTTACTTTCAATTTCAGCACAAATATTTTTATTTCCACGTAAAAATTCTTTTACATTCTCTCTTCCTTGTCCGAGTCTAGTGCCAGCATACGAATACCAAGCACCGCTCTTTTCGATAATATCCATATCCGTACCTATATCAACAATACAACCTTCATGAGAAACGCCTTGTCCATACATAATATCAAATTCAGCCTGCTTAAATGGCGGTGCAATTTTATTTTTTACAACTTTAATTCGTGTTCTGTTTCCTACAATTTCATTTCCTTGTTTTAATGTGTCTATCTTCCTCACATCTAAGCGAATTGTAGCATAAAATTTTAAAGCTCTGCCACCAGTAGTCGTTTCAGGACTACCAAACATAACACCAACTTTTTCACGAATCTGATTAATAAAAACCGCTGTAGTTCTTGACTTACTAATAACACCTGTTAATTTGCGCATTGCTTGTGACATCAAACGAGCTTGTAACCCCACATGCGAATCTCCCATTTCTCCCTCAATTTCAGCTTTTGGAACTAATGCTGCAACAGAGTCAACCACAACGACATCAATCGCACCACTCCGAACCAATGCATCTGCAATTTCTAATGCCTGCTCTCCATTATCTGGCTGAGATATCAACAAATTCTCTATATCTACACCCAATTTTTTTGCATATACAGGGTCCAATGCATGTTCTGCATCAATAAACGCTGCAATTCCGCCCAATTTTTGCGCCTCAGCAATAATATGTAAAGCTATTGTCGTCTTACCTGATGATTCAGGTCCATAGACCTCGATAATTCTCCCTCTTGGAACTCCACCAACACCTAATGCTACATCCAAAGGCAATGTTCCCGTAGGTATTACTTCAATGTTCATATTTTTTGAAGCTTCACCTAATTTCATAATAGAACCTTTACCAAAATCTTTTTCTATTTGTTTCATCGCATTTTCAAGTGCTTTTAATTTATCCATTAAATTCCGCTCCCTTAAATATCTTTTTTATTATTTTACAAACATTTGTTCGCAAAGTCAATACAGTAACTTTGCATCTTATTCGACAAAAATAAATTTATTACCTTTCTTAAAACAAAAAGACATTGTAACATACAATGTCTTTTTTATCATTTGCAAATCTACCTTATCTACTTTTTGCTGGTTCTACATTAATTTTATAACCTTTCACCGTATTTTTATGCATTACTGATAAAACACGCTCAGCCACATCTTCTGGCACTTCAACGAAAGTAAATCGGTCATAAATATTAATTACCCCAATAATATTTCCGGGAATATCCGCTTCTGAGGCAAATGCGCGTACGATATCTTCCGGACGAATTTTTTGACTACGCCCGATATTCATAAATAATCGTACCATTCCAGGTGCGCCACCTGTATTCTCAATTTTTGAAATTGGCTCTTCCTCTTTTTCTTTAAACCCTTCAACAGATAATTTAAGTGCTGCGGCTGCAACATCAATTAAATCATAATCTACAGTTAAATCGGACACGATTGTATGATAATCAGCAAAATTATTATTTTCCAGTGTTTTAAGTAAACGTGTTTTAATAATTTCACGTTGACGTTCTAAAATATCTGCCGAAGAAGGTAATTGCTTACGAACAAGTTTTGTCTTTGCTAAACGTTCAATTAATTTTAATTGACGATATTCTCTCGGTTCAATAAAAGTAATTGCAACACCTTTTTTCCCGGCACGTCCTGTACGTCCAATACGATGTACATAAGATTCATGATCTTGCGGGATGTCATAGTTAACAACATGTGTAATATCATCAATATCAATTCCACGTGCCGCAACATCGGTAGCAACAAGAATTTCTAATTTTCCATCTCTAAACTTTTTCATTACACGATCACGTTGAGATTGGCTTAAATCACCATGCAATCCATCAGACATATAGCCACGTGCCTGTAATGATGCCACTAAATCATCTACGCCTTTTTTAGTTCGACAGAAAATAATGATTTTTCCTGTTTCTTCTACATCAAGAACACGACATAAACCTTCTAGTTTTTCTCTTGTTTCATAATAAATTTGGTCAATCAAAGGTACAGTTAAATTTTCCCGGCTAATTGTTACTTTCTTTGGATTTGTCATATATTTTTCTGCTAATTTTGCAATTGGAGCTGGCATTGTTGCGGAAAAAAGTAAAGTCTGACGTTCTGTTGATGATAACTGCTCTAAAATCGATTCAATATCATCAACGAATCCCATATCTAACATTTCATCGGCTTCATCTAAAATCAATGTTTTTACAGCATTCAATTTTATTGTATTACGTCGAATATGATCTAATAATCTTCCCGGTGTTCCAATAACAATCTGAACTCCGTATTTTAAAGCACGAATCTGTCGATCAATAGATTGTCCACCATAAATCGGTAAAGTTTTTACTTTTTTATATTTTCCAATCTTAGTGAATTCTTCTGATATTTGAATAGCAAGTTCGCGTGTTGGCGTAAGCACTAAAGCTTGAATATGACGATTCCCATCAATGATACGTTCAATCGTTGGAATCCCGAAAGCTGCAGTTTTCCCCGTACCTGTCTGCGCTTGACCAATGACGTCATGCCCCTCTAAAACTAGCGGAATCGTTTGGCTTTGAATTGGGGATGGTTCTTCAAAACCCATATCACTAATTGCCGCTAATACCTTTTTACTTAAAACAATTTCACCAAATGTAGTTATATCTTTTTTCAAATTAAATCCTCCTAAAATTACGTTTCTTTAACATAGCGCCTTATTATATCTAATGCAGTTTGTGTCGCACGATATTTAACCGCTGTTCTTTTTCCTTTAAATTGATTTTTATAACATTTTGTTCCGGAGTGTCCTGTTATTGCAATATAAACCAAGCCGACAGGTTTTTCATTGCTACCACCATCTGGCCCTGCAATTCCAGTAATTCCAATACCAATGTCTGTATTAAATTTACTTCTGATTCCTTCTGCCATCGCTTTGGCTGTTTCCTCACTAACGGCCCCAACTGAGCCCAAAATACTAGCAGGAACCTTCAACTCTGAAATCTTAACTTCATTATCATAGCTTACAACGGATCCATATAAATATTCAGAGCTACCCGGAACATCTGTTATTCGGCTCGTTAATAGCCCACCAGTGCATGATTCAGCACAAGCAATTGTAAGGTGTTTCTTTTTTAATAGATTTCCTACGACTTCTTCAATACCTATATCATCTGTACCAAAAATATATTCGCCAATTCGATTTCGAATTTCAGATTCTAAAACTTCAATCATTTGTTCGGCTTCTTTTTTTGTACTCGCTTTTGCGGTAATTCTAACGATTACTTCTCCTGGTCTAGCTAACAATGCTAATGTTGGATTTGATTGTGCTAATATTAAATCTTCTATACTTTCTTCTAATGTAGACTCTCCAATACCAACCGTATTTAGCACCCTAGATAAAATAATAGAATCCATACCATATTTTCCAGTTAAATATGGTATCACTTTCTTTTGAAACATGTCTTTCATTTCAAATGGGGGCCCTGGCAAATTAATAATCACTTTTCCATTATTCTCTAAGATGATACCAGGTGCAGTGCCACAAGCATTGTCCAATACTATTGCACCATCAGGTATCATTGCTTGTTTTATGTTATTCTGAGCCATTGGATATCCGCGGAAAGCACAAATTTCCTTAATATTATCTAAACTTGCTTGATGTAAGCTCAACTCTTTATCAAACAAAGATGCACTTACTTCCTTCGTTATATCTCCCTGCGTTGGTCCTAATCCACCTGATGTAATGACAATATCAGCTCTGTCTAAAGCAATGGTCAATGCTTGCTTCATACGATCTCGATTATCTCCAACCGTTGTTTGATATAGCACATCAAAGCCCAATTTATTTAATTCTTCTGCTAAATATGCAGCGTTTAAATTTACAATTTGCCCCAGTAATAGTTCTGTTCCTGTTGTAACAATTTCTACAACCACCGTTTCAATCTCCTTTCTACTTTTCATAAGCTTCTGCGCTTCCATCTCCGTGTATGTTTAGTATTTACATTTGCAAATAAAAAATAGCAGGTATTTAACGCCCCGCTATTTTCATGTATTAATATATAGTAATCACACATTCTTTAACACATTACGTTGAAAAATCGGTAAACAAATTGCTTATTATTCAGTTATTTTCTCTGCTAATATATCATAAGTAAAACCTTGAACTATTTTTGCTTTTATCATATCTCCAGGTTTACTATCTGAATCACACTCAACATAGACTTGTCCATCAACTTCAGGAGCTTCTCGATAGGACCTTCCATAAGCGACAGTTTCCTGCTCTGTATCCCGTCCTTCGATTAAAACCTCTATTTCTTTACCTTCCATTTCTTGATTTAATTCTTCAGAAATCTTACATTGTAAAGACATTAAATCATGATATCGTTCCTGCTTTACGACATCATCAATCTGATCATCCATCTCATATGCAGGAGTATCCTCTTCTCTCGAATAAGTAAACACACCAACCTTATCAAAGCGCTGTTCTTCTACAAAACTTTTCAACGCTAGGTATTGTTCTTCTGTCTCCCCTGGGAATCCAACAATAAATGAAGTTCTAATTGTAACATTCGGAATTTTGTTACGAATTTTCTTTAATAAAGCTTCTATACTTTCCCGCGTATCATAGCGCGCCATTGCTTTTAAAACAGTATTATCTGCATGTTGAAGTGGTAAATCAACATATTTACATATTTTAGGTTCAGCTGCCATCAGTTCAATTAGTTCATCAGTGAAATATTTGGGATAACAATACAAAATTCTAATCCATTGCAGTTTCTCAATCTTAACTAATTCTTTTAATAAATCAGTTAAACGCGATTTACCATATAAATCATGTCCATAATTTGTTGTATCCTGTGCAATTAAATTAATTTCTTTTACACCTTTATCCGTAAGGCTTTTTGCTTCCGCAACAATAGATTCAATAGTTCTACTACGATAATTACCTCGAACTAACGGAATAACACAATAGGAACAACGATTATTACATCCTTCCGCAACTTTTATATATGCACTATATTCCGGTGTCGTCGTTATTCTTGTCATTTTTTCATCGTATATTGTATCAGTCTCTCCAATGAGTAAAACGCGTTTTCCTTTTAAAGTCTCAGCTACAGCTTCATCAATACGATGCCATGCGCCTGTCCCAACAATTGCATCAGCTTCTGGAATCTCATCTAACAAATCTTGCTGATATCTTTGCCCTAAGCATCCCGCTATGATTAAAGATTTACATTTCCCAATCTTTTTGTAATCTGCCATATTTAAAATTGCAGTAATAGATTCATTCTTTGCTGTTTCTATAAATGCACACGTGTTTACTATAAGTACATCTGCATTCTGTGGATCCGCTGTTAACTCAAATCCTCGATCTTTCAATGCACCTAGCATTATTTCTGTATCAACTAAGTTTTTCACGCAACCAAGGCTAATAAAACCAACTTTTTGCATGTGTTACCTCCATATTTTATCCAAATATAAGCATTTTACACTATTGAAATATATGAGTAGATATGCTGTGCTTTATCCAAACCGCACATTTTTCACCCAATTATCCAATAATGTCTCTTTTTCTTTTTTAGTATAATTCACATCATTTTTTAACAATATTAAATTTTTACCTGAAAACGACTTATACGCCAAGCTTTCTTGATTCGTAGGCATAAAAAAGAATTTATTCGCTTGCAAGCACATTTGTGCATCATCGCTAACTAGCCAATGCATAAATTGAACGGTTTCCGCCTTATGTTTTGTCCCTGACAAAATACCAAAGCCAGTCAAGCTATAAGAAGATCCTTCTTCTGGATAAATAATTTGAATAGGAAATCCATCCTTGACATATTTCATTGCTTCACTTTGAACTGCAATTGCTACATCAACTTCCCCCATACCTGCCATTCTAACTGGCGTAACTAAAAATTTAGAATACTGAATAATCTTTGGATGCAATGATCTAAAAAGATTCATTGCTGCCGACTCACCAAAATCAGCACTCATACTATAATACAAATTCGCTGCATCATCCGCTGCCATAAAATCTGTAATGCCAATTCTAATATGGTCATCTTTAACCAAGGCTTCCCACCCTGTAGGCAAATGCAAGGCATGAGATAAATAATCTTTATTCGTGCAAAAAACAATTGGATCGTACCAAACTCCGACCCACATACCATCTGAGGCTCTAAACTTTTGCGATATAATATCAGTATTTTCTGATGCGTAAGATTGTAAAGCATTTGAAGATAATTTTATCTTATTTAATACCTCTTTATTCGTTAGTACAGCATCCGCTTGTGGCTCCTTTACTTCCGCTGATACTTTATCTACAATTTCATTTCCTGACAAAGGAATAAAGTTCACTTTGACTTTCGTATTCTTCTCATATTCTGCTGCTAATAAAGCAGCAGTTTCTATTGGAATACTTGTATATACAGTAATACTATTTGCATAGTCTTTAGTACTCTTATCAGCATATCCTGCTAAATAAATATTACTAGTAAATACAACCGCTAAGATAAAAAAAGTTAACCATAACAGTGGTATATAACGTCGCATATCTATGCCTCCGCAAAAAAAATAACAAACATTACTATACAACGAAATGACTTATGATGCAATAAAAAGAAATTTTACTTTATATTATCATAAATGACGATAGAATCATAGTAAAAAGATATTCTCTGCAATTCCTTCATAAAATTTCAAATAAATTGTTTGCATAAAGTTTATTTTCATCTTTATTGTATTTTTCCCTTTATAGTAAATTAAATATGACGTATAATATATTTTTGTTAATACATTATATTTAATTAGGAGGTTTCACATTATGCGTCCGTTAGGATTTTTTGATGGAAGAATAGTTGAACTAGATGAAAAAATTGTTGCTATGGAGGACCGCGGACATCAATTTGGCGATGGGATTTATGAAGCAACTAGAATCTATAATGGGAAATGCTTTCAACTGAAACGACACCTTGATCGTTGTGTTCACTCATTAAGAGAGCTAAAAATTCCTATTGTTTATACATATGAAGAGCTAGAGGAAATTCACTATAGTTTAATTCAAGCAAGTGGAATAACTAATGGATTTATTTATTTTCAAATTACTAGAGGTACAGCACCTCGTGAGCACGGCTTCCCTAAAAACGTAATTCCTCATCTTTCAATGTTTATTCGTCCAATGCAAACAAAAACTGAACTACAAGCTGTGGGCGTTAAATGCTTTCTTACCCCAGATCAAAGATGGTTGCGTTGTGATATCAAATCATTAAATTTACTTGGCAATGTTTTAGCAAAACAAGCCGCTCATGACGCAAAATGTTTTGAAGCCGTAATGTATCGCGAAGATAAAAATTTAATTACTGAAGGATCTAGCAGTAACTTCTTCATTGTAAAAGATGAGGTAATTTGGACACATCCAATTAACAATCTAATTTTAAAAGGTATTACACGTACCATATTATTAGAGGATATTATTCCTTCACTAAACTTAACTATTCTAGAAAAAGCTTTTTCACCAGAATTTGCTCAAAAAGCTGATGAAGCTTTTATCACAAGTACTAGTTTAGAGGTAATGCCAGTTATTTCGCTAGGGGGTAAAATAATTGGCGATGGTAAACCTGGAAAAATCACGCAGAAACTACAAAGAGCCTATCGAGAAAAGGCTCATCAAGAATGTAAATAATAAGGAGTTTTAATTTGATTACACCTGAATTAATTCAACGAATCAATGAGTTAGCAAAAAAGAAAAAGGCAAATACAATTACTGAAGAAGAATTAGTCGAGCAAACAAAACTAAGAAGAATCTACATTGATCACTTTAAAATGCATGTAAAACATCATCTCGATAATATTGAATTTGTAGATACTCCACCAAGAAAGCTACATTAACATGAATAGCTTAAATAAAGGATCACATAGCTGGTATTCTGTTCTTTTATTAACAATGGGACATTTTTTTAGTGATTTTTATGCAAATTTTCTTCCAGTCCTGCTCCCAATTGTTATCCCAAAACTTGGCTTATCTTTGACGATGAGTGGGCTTTTAATTATGGTTTTATCTTTTACTTCAAATGTTTTACAACCTTTTTTTGGATATTGGATGGACCGTTCAAACTTAAATTGGCTAATTCTTGCAACAATTCCAGCCGGCGCAATATTCATTTGTTATACCGGAATAGTTGACACAAAAATCATGTTATTTATTTTAGTCGCTTTAAGCGGTGTTGCTGTTTCTTTTTTTCATCCATTGGGGTCTAGCTTAGTTAGCAAAGTAAGCGCTAGTAATAAAATAGGAATTTCACTTTCGATATTTGTAGCTGGGGGGAATCTTGGATTTGCCTTAGCCCCTATCATTTTAGTATATTTTACCGCTCACTATGGGCTTGACTCGCTTCCCCTATTAATAATTCCAAGCTTTATTTTAACAATAGCTTATTATCACTCAAAATTATATAAACAATGTTCTAGCTCTGAAATAAATGTATTAGTAAATCGTCATATTCCCAAGTTTCATAAGAATACTAATTTAATTAAACTTAATCTTGTTATGGGATTACGTGCTTGGACACACGTTGCAGTCACAACATTTTTGCCAGTACTACTTGCATCTCAAGGATATAGTAATACTTTTTCTGGTGTAGTTCTAACTATTTTTTTAGTCGGAGCCGCATTAGGTGGATTAATTGGTGGATATGCAAGCGATAAGTTTGGCATAAAAAAAGTGATTGTAACTTCTTTAGCATTAGGAATTCTCCCTACTTACATATTTTTATCAAGTTCAGAAATCACCATGTTAACATGGATTGCTATCGTTTTATGCGGTGCCGGATTGCAATGTTCAGCTCCGTCTTCATTAGTTTGGGCACAAAAGTTATTACCCAACAATGCTGGCATGGCCTCGGGAATGATGTTGGGTCTTTCTTTTGGTTTAGGAGGTATTGGAACTGCAATTACTGCAACACTTGCTGACTATATAGGTCTTCCAACTTCTTTATTGTTAACTGTATTACCATTAGTTGTTGCCGTACCTTTAGCAATGACAATTCCAGCACCTACTTTAGATAATAAGCAGCTATAGATTCTATAGACTAAAAAGAGAGGATACCATTGCGAATAAGCAATGGTATCCTCTCTTTTAACTATTTTTTATGTTAACTTATACTGCACCGATCATCTATCATTTCATACTATATAATATAGAAGTAATTTATAAAGAAGGTGTAGATATGTTGCTTTATTACAATTTTTTAAATTTTCTTAGCCTATTATTTATTCTATCAGCTTCAATTATGCTTGTTAAAAATATTACTTATTCTCATTTATATAAAAACATACTAACAACTACTTTAGCATTAAATATAATTCAATTAGGTGTAAGTATCTATATTAATACCACTCTAACAGATACGTTTTATTTTTACTTTTATAATATTATGATAATTACTCAAATTTCAATAACGATATTTCTTTTTATCATTTTACAAAAAATTTTTTCTATGAAAAGAGCATATCTGCATAGTTTTGAAGAAAGTGAACATCAAAGCGACTTACTAGAAACTTCTTTAGCAAAAATTGGCGCAATTTTGAATTCACAGCTCAATTTATCTGACACATTGAATACAATTGCAGATATGGTTGCCGATATGTTACGCGCAAATCAAAGTATTGTGGCTATATATGATACTAAGGAAAATCAGTTAAGCATCGCTGCAACTTATGGGATTAATGTGCCTCCTATTGCCTTCCCCATAAATACCAGTCTCAGCCAGAGGGCCATTCATGAGTATAAAACAATTTATATTAATGATACTAGAAACTGTCCAGACCTATTTACACCAAAACTTTTATTTTCTAAAGTTCGTTCAATCATCGCAGCCCCTATTATTCATACTGGAAATATTATTGGCACAATTGAAGTCTATTCTAGAAGCATCAATGGATTTAACGAAAATGCTGCTGACTTTCTTTCCGTACTCGCCCATCATGCTGGAGCAGCAATTAACGCTGCAAAGTTATATGAAGATACAAAACAAAAACTTTTAAACGAGAAATACTTATCTGCGATCACGTATTCCACGTCCTTTACGTTTGACACAAATACCATAGTTGACGAATGTACACATCATGTATTAAATGCACTAAACGCAGATATAGGAATCGGCTGTTTATCTACAGATGTAGAGTATACTTTTACTCCAATTAGTAATATTAATATCACAAATAAATTAACAGAGATTGATTTAAATCCATTTCCATCCTTAAAACTTTTAATTAACAAATTACAACCTTTTAATTCTTTAAATGAAGTTCTACCTCCGATTCATTCTTTTTTACACTTACCACTTAAAATTAATTATCTTATGATTTTACCATTGGCTGTTAACAAGCGTTTATTAGGAATCATTCTAGTCGGCTGGTACAATTTTAAATCAAATAAGCATAAAGAAGAATATTCTTTTATAAAAATGATGGCAAATCAAGTTGCTATTGGTCTAGAAAAAGCACATTTTTATAATCAAATAAAATCTATGGCTTTATCCGATGGATTAACAAAATTAGCAAATCGTCGCAATTTTGATATGTTTTTAAAAACAGAATTACGACGAGCAGAATCATTGAATAAACCATTGAGCTTAATTATGCTTGACCTAGATAAATTTAAGCAATACAACGATACATTTGGTCATATTAATGGAGATCAACTCTTACAGCAAGTTGGTGCAATTCTAAAACATAATGTTCGTTCCATTGATCTTCCAGCTAGATATGGTGGTGAAGAATTCAGCATTATCCTGCCTGAAGGAAACATTAGTGAAGCAATTAGTACCGCCGAACATTTAAGAAAAGAAATTGAAAGTTATAAATTCACTAATCAGGGCGGCATTTTTACCAAACATATAACCGCTAGCTTTGGCATCGCTACGTATGACCCTAATATTACAATGAATGCGCCTTCCTCAGATACGATTATTGCCATTGCCGATAAAGCTCTTTATCAAGCGAAGCAAGAAGGTCGCAATCGAGTAATAAGTTCAAATATATTTCAATAACGATAAATAAAATTTATAATTTTTCCTCTCTCAATAGCTTAAAATTTTCAGATTTTTTCGGTAAAATTTACACTTTTCAGAATTTGTTCAAAAAATCACAAATATCTCGCCAGGCGCATTGACAAACACTTTCTAAGTACCTATAATGAAGTTGTTAGATAAGACGACAGTAAAATGGCTTAAATAAATTTAAGCTATTTTACTGTTGAAACTTAAATTTATAATGTTTTAATTATATTGGGAGGGTTTACTTAATGGCAAAAAAACCAGTTAAAATTACAGAAACTGTTCTTCGCGACGGACATCAGTCTTTAACTGCAACTCGTATGCGTTTAGACGATATGAAACCAATGTTAGAAACACTTGATAAAGCCGGCTATTTCGCAATTGAAGCTTGGGGCGGAGCTACATTTGATACTTGTCTTCGTTTCTTAAACGAAGATCCATGGGCTCGTTTAGATTATTTAAAAGCTCATCTAAAAACTCCTATTTCCATGTTATTAAGAGGTCAAAACCTTTTAGGTTATAACCATTATGCAGATGATGTTGTTGCAGCATTTGTTAAGAAAATGGTTGAACATGGCATTGGTGTTATCCGCGTTTTCGATGCACTAAATGATATTCGCAATCTTGAAGTTGCAATTAAAGCTGGTAAAGAAGCTGGTGCACATGTACAAGGGACATGTGTGTATACAATCAGTCCTTATCATACAAAAGAAAGTTATGTAGAATTAGCTCGCGGTTTGGTAAAAATGGGCGTTAACTCTATCTGCATTAAAGACATGTCTGGTTTACTAAAACCTTACGTAGCTTATGATTTAGTAAAAGCTTTAAAAGCTGAAATTGGTGATTTACCACTTGAATTGCATACACACTACACAAGCGGATTTGGTTCAATGACTTATTTAAAAGCCATTGAAGCTGGTGTAGATATTATTGACTGTGCATTATCTCCATTCGCTCTTGGCACTTCTCAACCTTGTACGGAGACTATGATTGCAGCACTTGAAGGCACTGATCGTGATACAAACATTGATAGACATGCATTAAAACCAGCAGTACTTCATTTTGCACAAGTTAAGAAAGATCTTGCTGAAACATTTAAATTAGCTAAAACATCATTTGATGTTAATACAGATGTTCTTGATTTCCAAATTCCTGGTGGCATGCTTTCCAACTTATTCAACCAATTAAAAGAACAAGGTATGGAAGACAAATATCAAGATCTTCTTGATGAAATGCCTCGTGTACGTGCTGATCTTGGATATCCTCCATTGGTTACTCCATCCAGCCAAATCGTCGGCTCCATGGCTACATTCAATGTAATGATGGGCGAACGTTATAAAATTGTACCTCGTGAAGTAAAAGATTTAGCTCGTGGTAAATATGGTAGAACTCCACTTCCTGTAAATGAAGAAGTGCGTGAAAAAATCATTGGAAATGACCCAATCATTGATTACCGTCCAGCTGATGATATTCCTCCACAAATGGAAAAATTAAAAACTGAATTAGCTGAAAAAGGTTATCCTAATGCTTCTATTGAAGATGTTTTATCTTACGCTTTATTCCCTGAAGTTGCATTAGAATTCTTTAAAAATAATCGTTAATTCAAAAGAAAAAAGACCTTGCACAAATGTGCAAGGTCTTTTTTTCTTTTGAAAATTTATTTAAAAACATGATTTTCCAATAAATTCTTTTAATATTGAATTTACCGGAATTTCATCATCGTTCTCAATACTAACAAAATACTCTAAAAAATCTAGGAGACGACTAGCCTCTGCATATTCAGCTTCCGTTTGCTTTACCTCTCTTAATAATGGTTCCGCATGTTTTTTCAAAACCCCCAGCTCATATATCAACGCTGAATTAAACATAATATCTGCTTCCTCTTGAAATGGGAAAATATTTTTTTCTTCTCCATTACGTACAGACGGCCATTGTTTTAGCGTTTTCACTGCACTTGATCCCCTAAATTTATGATCACGAACAATTCGACGAATTAAACGAGCATCTGTCGTTGGAATTCTATTATGACCATCTATAGCCAATTGAGTCAACGCACTTATATAAATTTTCAATTTTTTATTACGTGGGATTTTACTTGTTAAACGCTCATTCAGCCCGTGAATTCCTTCAATAAGAACAGGCTGGTCTGGCTTGATTTGAATTATATTTCCCTTATACTCTCTCTGCCCTGTAACAAAATTATAATATGGAATTTCTACAGACTTCCCATTTAAAAGCTCAACTAAATGTTGATTAAAAAGATCTGTATCCAAGGCCTCTAAAGATTCAAAATCATATTCTCCTTTTTCATTTTTAGGCGTATGTATACGATTATGAAAGTAATCATCTAATGAAATGGTTATAGGTACTACCCCATTTACTCGAAGTTGAACTCTAAGTCTCTGCGCAAAAGTGGTTTTCCCCGATGACGATGGACCAGCAATTAATATAATTCTAGCCTGACTTGTATGACTTACAATAAAATCTGCAATCTGGGCAATTTTCTTTTCATGTAAAGCTTCTGAGATTCTTACAATATCATATATTTCATCTTTTCTCGTATACGCATTTAATTTTTCAACATAATCGCATTGAAGTATTTTAGCCCATTTTTCCGCCTCATTAAAAATATCTGCCAATTTCTCTTGTGGAGAAAATTCAGGAACTATCTTCACATTGGTAATCTCAGGTATTCTTATAATTAAACCTGATCTATATTGATTTAACGCAAACAAACTTAATTCAGATGTATTACTTAACATCGGCCCATATAGATAATCATATGTATTGCCGCAATAATATACACTAACTAATTCTCGTTTTAAATCCTCAATAAGACTTACCTTCTCCGCTTGGCCAGATTTTTTAAACAACTCTAACGCTTCAGCTTTTGGTAGTGTTTTTTTTAGAATTGGCCTTTTTTCTAACACGATTTCACTCATCTTTGCTTCTATTTCTTTTATATCAATTGAAGTTAAATTTCGACCTAAATATACTTCACAAAATAATCCTTTACTAATTGAATGCTCCACTGTAACTTTAACATTGCGATATAATTCATATATAGCTACAATCAAAAGAAATGTTATTGATCTTTGATATACTTTTAGTCCAAACTCTGTATTTAGCTCGATAAATTCTATACTGCAATCATCATAAAGGCATGCTTGTAAATCTTTTATTAAATTATTTACTTTAGCTGCTACAATCAAATTAGAATGAGAATTATTAAAATCATCACTTATCTCTTTTAAGGATATCCCCCTCCGATATATCTTTTCAATATCCCTATTTTTTACCTTGGTAACAACTTTAATGTTCATAATAAAACCTCCACATCTCACGGAAAAAAATTAAGGTAGTATACATGATATGTATACTACCTTAATTATACACCAGATTATGTAAAGAGCCTAGGAAAATATAACTCGAACAATACAATAAATCACTGCTCCCATCAATGCAGTACATGGAATTGTTAATAACCAAGCCATAAGCATTTGTTGCGCAACCCCCCAACGCACTGCACTAATTCTTTTCGCACTACCAACCCCCATGATAGAACCAGAAACTACATGCGTTGTGCTTACTGGAAGATGTAGCAAAGTCGCTCCAAATACAACAATAGATGAATTCAAATCAGCTGCAAAACCACTTATTGGCTCCAATTTGAATATTTTTCCTCCCATCGTTTTAATAATGCGCCAACCACCAGCAGCTGTACCTAATCCCATAGATGTAGCGGCCGCCAATTTTACCCATGTAGGAACTTCTAAAGTTTCTATATATCCGCCACTTAGAAGTGCAAGAGTAATAATCCCCATTGCTTTTTGCGCGTCATTAGAACCATGTGAAAAAGACATCATCGCAGCAGATAAAATCTGCATTTTTCTAAATTTATTATTGATCGTAGATGGTGCAAATCGCCCAAAAATTAAATATAAAATCATCATAATAATACAACCAGAAATAATTGCAATTACAGGCGATGCAACAAGAGATAAAACAATTTTTCCAATGCCATAAAAATTAAGCCCCATTGCACCTGTCGAGACCAAAACTGCACCAATAATTCCACCTACTAATGCATGAGAAGAACTGCTTGGAATTCCAAGCCACCATGTAACTAAATTCCAAATAATAGCACCAAGTAATGCTGCAATTATAATTTTTTCATCAACATGAGATGCCGACTTTACAATATCTCCACCAATTGTTTTTGCTACACCAGTACTATACATAGCACCCAAAAAATTTAACATTGCAGCCATCAAAATAGCAACTTTAGGTGGAATAGCTCTCGTGGAAACCGATGTCGCAATTGCATTTGCGGTATCATGAAATCCATTAATATAGTCAAACAGCAATGCTAACGCTACTACTGTAAAAATTAATACCTCAAGCATATTTCATTACCACACCTCTTAGTAAGTCTGCTGTATCCTCACAGCGATCTAACGTATCCTCTAAAAACTCTAAAACCTCTTTCCATTTGATTACTTCAATTGGATTTAGTGTAGACTCAAACAAGTGTGCAACTTCTTTACGATAAATTCTATCACCTTCGCTTTCAATATTTTCAATATTTCGCGTACAGTCTAAAATAGCATGTTGATTTTTCTTAATATCTTTTAACAATTCTAGAGCTTTAAGCAATTCTTCAGTACTGCGAATTAGAAGTTTTGCTAATTCAATCGTTCCTTCTCTGGAATCTCCCGTTTTATACAAAACTATCCGCTGTACGGTTCCTTGTAAAAAATCCACGCCGTCATCAAGCTTATTTGCTAATGCATAGATATCTTCTCTATCAATTGGAGTAATAAAAGTCTGATTTAATTTATCAATAATTTTCTCATTAATATCATCAGCTTTATGTTCAATCTCAATAATATCTTTCATCAATTTTTCAGCTTGACTATAATCGCTTACTACAGTGTGTAGTTTTAACGCACCCGCATGAAAGAACTTTGCACTTTCTATAAACAAATCAAAAAACTCATCATCTTTATGCTTAAAACTAAAGTTAAACATACATTGCCCCCCAAAATAGTTACTTATTTATGTAATTTATTTGACCAAGATTTACTATATCACCAATTATTAAATTATACAATGACAAAAATATACTAAAAAAGCCTGTATCCGTAAAAATATAAAAGCATTAATGCTTTTATATTTTTTTCTTACAGTAGAATTAATGCAAAATTATTTTTTTTCTTATAATAAAATAGTCCATAATAGATATATATCTATTATGGACTATTTTTAGAAAAAAATTCTTATTTTTGCTCTACAAAATTCATTGCATTTAAAACTTTTTCAGCCATTCCTTTTATTTTGGCTGATGGTACTGCACAAACGGCAATCCTAACGCCCATTTTTAATGGTACAGCGAAAATTAAATCATCATGTAGTTTTGTACATACTGCATCAGAATCAGCTGCTGGAATAGAAATAAAGAAACCAGCACGATATGGTAGCATATTTAATCCACATGCTTTTGCTTCGCTCATAAAAATATCTGCACGTTCGCGAATTAATTGATAATAACCATCTCTTTCTTTTTCAAACTGTACAAGTAATGTTTTATCTTGATCAACTGTTGTTAATAAAGTCATTGCACCACGATTAATATTTGACCAAGTAGCTCTACTTGTATATTGATTGATTTCTGCAAATTCTTTGATCACATTTTTATCAGAAGATATACCAATCATCGCACCTGTACGCTGCCCATACATCGTATAACCTTTAGACATACTAAATGCTAAAATGCCTAAAATATTTGCAGGTAAATTGCTAAATTGTTTTAAAAATTTGCGTGATTCATTTTTCTCTCCTGCATAATCAATATAAGCAATATCTATTAAAACAGTAATTTTTTTCTCAGGATTTTTCGCTTGTACTTTACATACATCCAGCACCTTTTTCCAATCGTCATCCGTTAAACTAAAACCAGTTGGATTATGCGCCGGCGTATTAATAATAATAACGAGTGAATTTTGCTTAGAAAGCAGTTCATTTACTTTTGTTTCAAATGATTTAATATTGAAATTTTGATGTTCATCAAACAATTGATATGTATCCAATTCACGTAATGCTTCTTTACAAAGCACGCTATAAGGACCCCAATACCAATCAGAAGTCAATACTTTATCCCCAATTTCAGAATAATTCCAAATTGTATGATGAATTACCCCTGTACCACCAGCCGTAGCCACAGAATTAAAATAGGCATCTGGTCTTTGATCAGCAAAAGCTAAGTTAATCGTTGCATCCAAATAAGCTGGCAAGCCAGAAATTGGTGCATAAGCAATCATATCGTTAATTGACATTCCACGTAAAACTTTTTCTACAGTTGGAATACAAGCTAATTTTTCATTGTCATCCATAATTGCGCCAATTGTCGCATTTACCACTTTATCTTTACCATGCTCAGCTGTCGCTTTTACAGCTGCTCCACTGGCCCCAAAAATCTTATCCGTAGCAAACTTTCCTTTTGCATGAGATGCTGCAACACTATTTGTCATTTTTTATCCCCCTTAGAAATAGTACTTCAACTTACTACTAAGTGTCCAAATAAATTATATTCGTTTTAATAAAGTAAAGTCCTGCCCAAAATATAAGTATACAAAATTCTTAAAAAATTCTACCTAGCAAATAAGCAAGCCTTAAAAATCCAGCTTGCCTAATAACAGTTTTATTTTTCCGGGAAAAATTCTGCATGAATTGCATTTACAGCTTCTTTCACTTGGCTGTTTTTAATTAAACAAGAGATGCTAATTTCAGATGTGCTGATTACTTCTATATTAATGCCTGCTGTTGATAACGCACCAAACATTCTAGCTGCAATACCGGGACTACCAAACATACCTGCACCAACAATAGATACTTTTGCTACATCTTCTTCAATCAATACAGCGATTGCATTTAATTGATCAGCAACTTTATCAACTATCTTCTTTGCTTCTGCTAAATCAGTAATTGCAACTGTAAATACCATATCCGTAACATTTTTTTCTATGTTACGAATACTTTGTACAATCATATCGACATCAACATTCGCTTCCGCTAAAGCAGCAAAAATCGAATGCGCAATTCCTGGATTATTAGGTACTCCTAATACCGCAACTTTTGCTACATCGCAGTCATGTGCAACGCCTCTAATATTAAACTCTTTATCTTCCATTGTACATTCCTCCCTAATAATCGTTCCCGGTCTTTTTGTAAAAGTAGAGCGAACGTGTATTGGTATATTAAAATATTTTCCCATCTCTACAGAACGCGGTTGCATAACCCCTGCACCAAGTCTTGCCATTTCAAGCATTTCATTATAGGTGATTTCTTTCATTTTTCGAGCACTTTTTACCATCCTCGGATCAGAGGAATATACACCCTCCACATCCGTAAAAATTTCGCAACTATCTGCTCTTAAAGCTCCTGCAATTGCCACAGCCGAAGTATCTGAACCACCACGGCCAAGCGTAGTTGGATCTCCATTCATATCAAGCCCTTGGAATCCAGCAACCACCACAATCTGACCTTTATCCAATTCAGCTAAAATGCGCTCAGGATTAATATCAACAATTTTTCCTTTTGTATGTACTGCATTCGTCTTTACTCCAGCTTGCGCACCAGTTAAAGATATTGCAGGATGACCAAGATTCTTAAATGCCATTGCTAATAAAGATATAGATACTTGTTCTCCCGTAGTAAGTAACATATCCATTTCTCTTGCATATTGATATGGTTCTTTATTAATTCCTTTTGCCAAAGCAATTAAATCATCAGTTGTATCTCCCATTGCAGATACAACCATAACAACCTTATCATCCTTATTCTTTTCTTCTATAATTCTTTTGGCCACTGCTATAATTTTCTCAACACTGCCAACTGAACTTCCGCCAAATTTTTTTACAATTAACGCCATCGCCATCCCCCTAAACTTCTAAAAAACATCACGCTAACAATTATATACTATTCTCTTTAAGAAAACAAACTCCTCCTACATATGGACATTTTATTACAAAAAGTTGATTTTAGCAACTAAGAATCTTTTAGAAAGCAACTAACCTTGGAAAATTTCTACTCAACTCTTTTACATGGAGTAAATTTTCTGTAAAAAAATCTGGACATTTTCTATAGACTATGATAAATTGTATTGCAAAGATATCCTTTAAGTTAGTCCTGTGAGACTAAGAAGGTGCACCATATTTGTGATGATGTTACTTTCAGGTCTCTTGCGTAATGTAAGGGATTTTTTTTTTGAAAATTTTAATAAAAGGAGCAGAATTTATGAATAACCGTGTAATTTCAGTAGATGAAAAGCTACCATTATTGCAAACAATTCCTTTAAGTTTGCAACACTTATTTGCTATGTTTGGAGCAACAGTCCTTGTCCCGATTCTTTTTAAAGTAAACCCTGCCACAATTTTATTATTTAATGGAATTGGAACTCTATTGTATTTATTCATTTGTAAAGGTAGAGTTCCTGCATATTTAGGCTCCAGTTTTGCATTTTTGTCACCAGTATTTTTAGTTTTGCCTCAATACGGCTACGAAGCGGCATTAGGTGGATTTATTGTCGTAGGCGCAATATTTTCATTAGTTGCACTTAGCATCAAAGCTATCGGTACAAAATGGATTGATATCGTATTTCCGCCTGCTGCGATGGGGGCAATTATCGCTGTCATCGGTCTTGAATTGATGCCGACAGCCGCTGGTATGGCTGGACTAACAGCTGAGCAAGTTGATACAAATACAATTTTTGTCTCAATTTTCACTTTAGTCATTACAATTTTAGGCTCGGTTGCCTTCCGTGGGTTTTTAGCAATTATTCCAATTTTAATCGGAGTAATTAGCGGTTATATCTTAGCCTTTTTCTTGGGCTTAGTTGATTTAGCACCAGTCGAAGCAGCTTCCTGGTTCGCTATGCCAACAATCTATACGCCTGAATTTAATTTCAGTGCAATTGCAATTATTTTACCAGCAGCACTTGTTGTTATCGTTGAACATATCGGTCATCTTATTGTAACAGGCAATATCATCGGTAAAGATTTAACTAAAGAACCTGGTTTAGATAAATCTTTATTAGGTAACGGAGTTTCTACTATCCTTTCTGGATTTTTTGGCTCTACACCAAATACTACTTATGGTGAAAATATTGGCGTACTCGCTATTACAAAAGTTTATAGTGTTTGGGTTATCGGCGGTGCAGCAGTTTTTGCGATTATCTTGTCCTTTGTTGGAAAACTCGCAGCTGCAATTCAAAGTATTCCCGTTCCTGTTATGGGCGGAGTATCCTTGCTCCTTTTCGGCGTCATTGCAGCTTCTGGCATTAGAATGCTAGTAGAATCAAAGGTCGATTACAATAAGCCTAGTAATTTAATTTTAACTTCTGTAGTTTTAGGTATTGGCGTAAGCAATGCAAGCCTTACTATCGGCACCGTAACAATGAAAGGCATGGCACTAGCAACTGTTGTAGCAATCATATTAAGCTTAACCTTTAAGGTGATTGATTCATCCCATAATAACGATTAAATTATTTATTTTCACATAAAAAATAAGCCTAATCATGACAAAATGCAGTTTAAAAGAGATATAATACTATATATCCTGCATAATCTGTTGTATGATTAAGGCTTATTTTTATTTTCAGAAAGTGGTGTTATTTTGTCTTCTCTTTCATTTTTAAAAATCTATTCAAACAATCCTAAACTACGTGGTATTATATTTACTTTACTAGGCGGTATCTTGTGGGGATTTTCCGGAACTTGCGGACAATATCTATTATCTATAAAAGGTTTTGATGCTACGTGGATTACAATTATCCGTATGATAATCGGAGGTATAATTATATTAGCCTTCTCAGCCATTCACAAAAGAGAGCAATTAAAAAGAATTTTATTAAATAAACACGATCTTTTTCATCTTTTTTTATTTAGCATATTCGGCCTGGTAATTTGTCAATATACTTATATGACAGCCATTTTTTATCTCAATGCAGGCACTGCAACTGTTTTGCAATATCTTGGCCCGCTGTTTATTATGATCTATACCTGTATAAAGACATTGCGATATCCATCCGCTAAAGAGTATCTCTCTATTTTTTTAGCTATTTTAGGTACTTTTCTATTGGCTACCCAAGGAAATATTAACGCTTTAGTCATTTCCTCGCAAGGATTACTCTGGGGCCTTTTATCCGCCTTAGGCGTCATGTTTTATACAATACTTCCAATAAATCTTATGGCAAAATGGGGAAGTATTATCGTAGCGGGTTATGGTCTACTCTTTGGAGGTATCTTTCTTTATCTTATTTCTGGCGAATGGACCTTTCCTTTTTCAATTGACCTATATACGGCATTTGCATTAGCTGCAATAATCATCTTTGGCACAGTGATTGCTTTTATCCTTTATTTACAAGGCGTAAACGATATTGGAGCAATAAAAGCAAGTATGATTTCTTGCGTTGAGCCTGTCTCAGCCGCAATTTTTTCAGCAATTTGGCTTAATTCGCAATTTACGTTTATCGATATCATAGGATTCCTATGTATTATTACAACTGTTTTTTTACTAATAAAATCAAAATAAAATGGGGTAGATAAATCATCATCGATTTATCTACCCCGTTTTAAACTCTATTCAAATCTACAATGACATTTTGAGCATTCATGCCACTTATCAAAGCAATGACCACATTTATGACATTTATTGCAGCCCCAGACACATCCACATCCACAAGATGGACAAACTTGATGACATTCATGGTGACATTTTGGACAGCAATGACACTCATGCTTTTTACCACAACAACCCATATAAGCAACCTCCTTATCCTCATCTACTATAGCTTATGAAGATTAAAAACTATCGGTTACTATGATTAAAAGGAAAAGTTTTACATAGCGATAACAATATGGTCACCTAACAGCGGCCGCTTTTGCACTCCTAATAAATAAAGAAGCCTGCACAACATCAAATTGATATGCTCCCTTTATAGTAGACAGTTAAAATAATATAACTGTCTACTATAAAGGGAGTATTTTTCATGGGCAGAAAAGGAAAGATTTCAATAGAAGGAAAAGTGAGCTCAATTGAAGCATACCTGCTAGGAGGCAAAGGTATTTCTCAAATATGTTCTGAGCTAAGCATTACTAAAAATTCATTCTATAAA
>NZ_CBDNNH010000013.1:0-3557 GCF_965318445.1 Anaerosinus sp.
AAGAAGCACTCAATAAACTAGAAAAAATCTTTGACGCTAAAACGGTAAAAGAACAACAAGAACTAGCAGATTTATTTGGTGAAGTAGCATTTAAAGCAGTAGGAGATATTGCAGATAGAAATTGGAAAAATGCAAAAACACTAGAAGAAAAAGCGAAATGGGCAGAAGGCGGAGAATATAAAATTCTTCTACATACACTTGTAGGAGGAATGATGTCTGAATTCGCTGGAAATGGATTTAAATCTGGAGCAATAAGTGCAGGAATAAGCCAAGCATTGCAAAACCAACTATCTAAAATAGAAGATAAAGGGCTTAGGCTAATTGCAGGAGGTCTAGTCGCAGAAACGGTCAATAAGGTACTAGGACTAAAACCGGAAGTTGGATCAAGCACAGCTATAAGTGGCATAAAAAATAATGATTATTGCCATAGACCAACTTATGAAGGGGCGATTATATATACAGAGGAAAAGGGATATCAGCAATTAATAGATGGAGAATACAAGAAAATAGAAAAACCTCCAGAAGGAGTATATGTGTGGAAAGAAAATCCTGATAATCCCCAATATGGATGGGACTATAAATTAGGATCCGTTGATTTGTATGATGAAGATATGATAATTTGGCAAAAATTTATAGTGATTGATGGGAAAGCATATGGTGTTACACTAAGAAAAACAAATCCTATAAAAGAAAAAGAAGATTTGACGAGATTAGGTAAAACTTATTTTGATGCTGCGTTACTTGGGCAAAATGCTAGTGAAAGTGCCTATGACTTAATGAATGGTTCAAAGGAATATCAAGAATATTTAAAAGACATACTTACGGGATATTTTCCACACCTACTAGGAAACTAAATTTAAATAAGAAGGCTGTGCACTAAGTATTTTTACAAATAAATATGGAAATTGTTTTTTAGTGAAATTTTTTAGCTTAAAAGAATGACTCCTGTATATTTATTAGGATTGTCCGATTAGTGCAACAGCCACATTTATGAAGATAGAAAGATGGCTTTTATGATGATTTTATCCAATATATATCAACTAGTAATTAAGTTAATTAAAATACTAATCTTTTTACTTTTAATAATATTGTTGTCTCCAATACTATTATTTAATTCATTTTTTATATTAAATGGAGTAATTAATGCTCCCCCTAATTATGAAAGGCAAGGAACTAAGGGGCAGGCTCTTTATGAATTCTTAGCAATATTTACAAATGAGATAATATTAATTTATAAGAAATGGATGAATGAGAAAGTATCAAATAATAATATTTTAGATTCTCAAAAAGGAAAGAATTTAGCTAAGATTATTCTTTATAGTATAGGTATAATATTATTTACTGGTAGCATGTTAAATATGTGTATTTCTGGATATTATATCTTATATAAAAATGAAATAAAACAAGAAAATATTGAAATAAGAGAAGAATTTATAAGAATAAGAGAAGCATTTGAAAATAAGATAAAGACTTATGATTCAAAAAATATAATATATGATCATTATAATAAAATTGCCAAAACCGAAGAGTTTTGCATTGAATATAAATTTGTAAAGGGGGAGGATAAAAATTTTTATATTAGTATAATGCAAAAGAATGATTTTAATTTTTGGGGGCAATTGGAGAAGGAAAGAAAAAAAACTTTGTTATTTAAGAAAAATGAATATTTATGTACGATAGAATTAAGTGGAAGTGATGATGTAGTAGTTTTGTTAAGGAGAGATGATTTTTATCGAGATTCAAAATTTCATGATATATTAAGTCCGATTATTTTTTTAACATCAGGTATAAATCCTTTGAAGTATTTTGAAAAGCATGAATGATACAAAATTGACGGCACTCTTTGTCTAAAACTTAATAGCTAAATAAAAAATCAGAGGAGATAGGAATCTATTTTCTCTGATTTTTTAAAACAGTTCCGCAACCCTAAAAGCGCAAGACCTAACAAAAGAAGGCGCAATCATCACCGGCGGAGAAATCGAGCTCTACGCAAAAGACAATATCAAAATAACGGCAACCGATATCATCAACCAAACCCAAACAAAAAAAACGAACTACCGTGAGCTAAACCAAACAGAGCTTGGCAAAACAGCGACGATTACCGCACAAACAGGCAATGTAGAATTAGTTGCCACAAACGATATCAAAAACCAAAGCGGTAACCTAAGCGCAGGAAATAACGTAGAAATGACAGCAGTAGCCAAAGAAAAACACGTTGCAGTCGTCTACGACAAATCCAGTGCCCAAATCGACGAAGTGAATCATAAGCAAAGTCAATTAAATGCTGAAAACATCAATATTCAGGCAGGAAAAGATATTAAACTAAACGCTGTAGACGCAAACGCCCAGCAAAATATTACGACGACTGCTGGAAACAATATCGAAATTACAGCGGCAAAAGACCTGAATATCCTAGACGTAGACGCAGGAAATAAAGGCGAACACTATACGCGTGACCGAGCGGTAGATGAAACAGTGAAAGGCGGCAATTTTGACGCAGGAAAAAATATTCAAATTACAGCAGGACAAGATGTAAGCATCAAAGGCAGCCAAATCACCAGTGAACAAGGAAAAACAAAAATCCAAGCCCAAAATGATGTAACCATAGAAAACGAAACCGAATACCATGAAAGACTACACGAAGAACATAGAACAAAAGTTGGCGTACTTGCAACTACCACAACAAAAATTTACGACTACCAAAACGTCAACCAAGTCAAAGAAAGCTATGTAAACGGTAACGAAGTAGAAATTCAAATAGGTAAAGATACGAATATCACAGCATCTATCGTAGCAGCAGATAAAGAGATCAACATAAAAGCCGGCGAAAATATCAATATCAATTCCGCTAGCGAAACAAGCCAAAGTGAATACAGCAAAGAAGTAAAAAATCAGGAATATTTGGCAGTGGTGGACTCGGCTTTACGATTGGCAGTCAAAAACAAAAAGACTCCTATGACAATCAATCAGTAGAACAAGTCGGCTCGACCATTGGTAGCATCGGAGGAAACGTAACCTTAGAAAGCGGAAAAGATGTAGACATCAAAGCCAGCGAAGTAATCGCAGGCAAAGACATCAACATCACCGCAGAAAGCGTAACCATCGAAAACGCTGACAATACCTACAATGCCAAAGAAAAACACGAATTCAAGCAAAGCGGACTAAGCGTGTCCTTAGGCGGAAAAACAATTGAAACAGCACAAAGTATAGAGGCGTCATTAGATAGAGCAGGAAAAGTAGATAACAAACGACTTGAACAACTCTACCAATACAAAGCAGCAGAAACACTAATCAAAGACGGTAAAAATCTAGAAGGTGCAAAAGATATTGCAAACTCAAAGAAGTCAGATTTACAACTAAGCGTCAGCCTAGGAACAAGCAAAGCCGAAAGCAGTTATCAAAGCGATACAAAGGTTAATCAAGGCAGTACAATTCACGCAACCGGTGACGTAAACATCAAAGCAACTGAAAAAGACATCACCGTCAAAGGCAGTGAAATCACCGGCGAAAACGTAAATCTAGAAGCCAAAGAAAACATCAACATCATAGCCGGAACA
>NZ_CBDNNH010000014.1:0-2502 GCF_965318445.1 Anaerosinus sp.
TGCCTCTGCTAATGTTACGATGACAACGGCAGTTTCGCCTTCATCTCTTAATCTTGGCAAGAGATTTCTTACTGATTCAGGAATATCCCCATGCGTTCTTTCTACTTCCTTGTGATAGCTTTGCGATGCATCTAATAGCAATAAGGTATGCCCCGTTGGTGCGGTATCTATGACAACGATTTCTTCATCTGCTTTTTCCACTATCTCGGCAAAGGCTCTAAACACTGCAATTTCCTGAGTACATGGAGAGCGTAAATCTTCTTCTACATAAGCAAGATCATCTTCAGACATTGTTTCCCGTGCTTTTCCCAAGACTTCCTCTTGATATTTTTTCAATTCTAATTTTTCATCTATCTTACTTATTGTGATTTGTTTTGTATCTTCAATAACAAATTTTAAATGATCAGCTGGATCTGTCGTGGTTAGATGCACTTTTGCTCCATGACTAGCAAGCCCCATTGCAATCGTAGCCGCTAGCGTTGTCTTACCAACTCCACCTTTTCCCATAGTAAAAACCACACGTTTTTTCGAGTGATATAAATCATCAATTAAATCTTTAATCTCCGCTGGATTTTCTTTATGCAAAGCATAAGTTACAAAGTCTAACGTATCTTCTTTTAACATCTTTCTAATATTATTGATACCAGTTAAATGATATGACCGAAGCGGAATCATATAAGTCTCTAGCTTATTAATTTCTTTTGGAATACTTCGCATTGCAGTTTGTTGTTTTTTACATAAACCATCCGCAATTGGATCATTTTCTATGTCAGGCAGATAAACGCCATTGATAATTAAACATTGATTTTTTACGCCAAGTTCTTTTAACTCCGTAGATGCTCTAGCCGCTTCTTTTAGTGGCGTATCATCAGGTCTTGTCACTAAAATCAAGGTTGTCATTTCAGAATTTGCTAACATTTTTACTGCTAATTTATAAATTTCTTTGCGTTCTTCAAGCCCAGATAATTGACCTAAACAAGAAGCCCCATGCGTACTTTCACTAATAAAATTGCTCCACGCGGATGGTAGTTGCAACATCCTAAGTGTATGTCCCGTAGGTGCTGTATCAAAAATAATGTAATCGTATTCTTTTTGCATTGCTTGATCGGTAATAAAGTTCGAAAATTCATTAAATGCTGCAATTTCTACTGTACAAGAACCAGAAAGTTGTTCTTCCATATTTTTAATAATGCTTTCTGGTAACTTTCCTTTATATGGGGCAATAACTGATTCACGATATGCTTTCGCTGCTGCCTCTGGATTTAAATTTGCAACTACGAGGTTCGGATTTTCCTGAATCGGTGTTCCCTCACTTGATAACTCTATTCCAAATACATCTTGCAAATTTGATGCAGGATCAGTACTCACTAAAAATATCTTTTTCCCTTGGTCGGCTAAAGTTAATGCTGTCGCACAAGCTACAGATGTTTTTCCTACTCCACCTTTACCAGTAAAAAACAAATATTTGGTTAAAGGAATTTTATCTATCTCAAATTGCTTATACACCATCTTTTCCTCCTAAAATTTTTTAGCAACAACCTTTTCCGCCACAACAACTACTAGACTTTTTATGTTTCGGCATTTTTGCAAACTCCTCTTCTGGTAGCCCAGTCCATTTAGAAAACTCCTCATTCGTCGGATATTTTCCACTTTTAACAATTTCACCATCTACCATTGTTATCGGTAGTGCCTTCTCATTGTATTTTGTTAACATCTCACTTACTTTAATATGATTAATAAATGCCTGTGGGTTGCTTGCTAATCCATAACGCGTAATTTTGATTCCTTTTTTCTCAATATTATGGATGACCGTTGCAACTCTAAGTAATTCTTTATCTACACTCGGACCACACACTCCCGTTGAACAGCACATTGCAGGATCAAAGATTTCAATTTTACTCATCATCAAAACTCCTTTTTATATTAGCTACACGCTAATTTATTTCCAATCTGTATATGACTATATTGTAATATATTCATATACAGAGTAAATTGTTCCGTTTTATATTTTTTCAAATCAAATTCATTTTATGTGTTTTAAAATCAAAATATTTTGATACGTTCTAGAAAAAATATAAATTAAGCCAATTTATATTTTTATCATATCAATTTTTTTTGATATGTCAAGAGTTATTTAAGAATAACTCCGAAATAAAGTCACTCGTAAATATTTTTTGAAATGAACTTATACAAATACTATAAAAGTTCCATTTTCCTTCTGGGTGTATAGAGATTAAGCCTGCATCTAATAACATTTTTAAGTGGTATGATAACTTACTTTGACTCATCCCTGTTTTTTCAGTCAACTCACATACACAAACTCGTTCTTTACTTTTGATTATTCTAAGTAACTCTATCCGCAACGGCTCTGACAAAGCTTTAAAAATTAAAACTTTTTCTTCTAAACTTTTCATTACTAGTCTCCAAAATCTCTTTTTCTATTTTTATTCTATACCAATTACACTACTTCTTCGCTCCATAAGAACGACATCATGCCATTTT
>NZ_CBDNNH010000015.1:0-3759 GCF_965318445.1 Anaerosinus sp.
TGTTTATGAAGATTACTCATTTGATGTAATGCAATTTGGAGAACTTTTGATAAAACCCAAGGAAAGAAGGGTACTTCGCGAAAATAAAGATATTTCGCTTACACCAAAGGAATACGATATACTACTATTTCTTGCTAAAAATAGAGGAGAAGTTCTTACAAAAGAACAGATTTATAAAGCTGTTTGGGATGGTGAGTATCTTTTGGATGACAGTAATATCATGGCTTTTATAAGAAAATTAAGAAAGAAAATAGAACCTAATCCCGATGCTCCAATTTACATTTTGACAATTTGGGGAATAGGGTATAAGTTCAATGATAATTTATAAAACTAAATATATAGCAAGAAAAACGCAAGAATTTCGCAATGGGATTTCTTGCGTTTTTTATTTATACTAAAGCAGTAAATGAGGAAAGGAGTGAGATGAATATATGGACCCTGATAGTAAGCAAAAAAATAGTGGAGCAACCCGGTAAAATTAAAACAGAATAAGAAAAAGGATTGCTTCTCACAAGGAGGTAATTAAAATGAAAAACAAAAAAATACGAAACAATATGAATGCTAATCAAGCATCAGAAAATCAAACTTTAAAATATGAACAAGAATTAAGAATTCACTTTGCAGCAATTGAACCAATAAAATCAGTATTAGATTCATTAGAAACAACAATGAGAGGATTAGATCCTTCTGATGTTTCAGAGCACAGAGCCAAATACGGAACAAATAAGGTGACACATGAAAAGAAAAAATCTTTAATAGCTAATATTTTAGATGCTTTTGTAAACCCATTTACAGCAATTTTACTTTGCCTAGCAATTGTATCATGTGTAACAGATATGTTATTCCCTTATTTTTCATTATTCGGAAGTAGCCCAGAAGACTTCAACTGCGTAACAGTAGTTATTATCGTGGCAATGGTTTTGATTTCTGGAACACTTCGCTTTGTCCAAGAATCAAGAAGTGGAGATGCTGCTGAAAAATTATTGGACATGATTACAACAACTTGCACAGTGACAAGAAAAGAACAAGAAAAACAGGAAATAAAACTGGATGACGTTGTTGTAGGAGATATCGTGCATTTATCAGCAGGGGATATGATACCAGCAGATGTTAGAATCTTGGATGCAAAAGATTTATTTGTAAGCCAAGCGAGTTTAACTGGAGAAAGTGAACCAATCGAAAAAATCGGAAGCTCTGATGAAGAAAGATATGCTATTACTGAATATAGAAATATCGCATTTATGGGAAGTAATGTAATATCAGGAAGTGCAACTGCTGTTGTAATTTCTGTGGGTGATTCAACTTTATTCGGTTCAATGACTGCATCAGTTGCTAAGGAAGCAGTAGAAACAAACTTCACAAAAGGTGTGAATGCTGTTTCTTGGGTACTTATCCGATTTATGTTAGTTTTAGTACCTGTCGTATTCTTTGTAAACGGAATAACAAAAGGTGACTGGCTAAGCGCATTTTTATTTGGAATCTCTATCGCAGTCGGCCTAACACCAGAAATGTTGCCAATGATAGTTACAACATGCCTTGCAAAAGGTGCTGTGGCAATGAGTAAAAAACAAACTATAGTTAAAAATTTAAATTCTATCCAAAACTTTGGAGCTATGGATGTTTTATGTACTGACAAAACTGGTACTTTAACTCAAGATAAAGTAGTTTTAGAATACCATCTTAACGTTAACGGTGATGAAGATCTGCGTGTGCTTCGTCATGCTTATCTAAACAGCTATTTCCAAACAGGATATAAAAATCTAATAGACTTAGCTATTATCAATAAAACTGAAGAAGCGGAAAGTGAAAATCCTCAACTAACTGATCTTTCTGAACACTACAAAAAAGTTGATGAAATTCCTTTTGACTTCAACCGTCGTCGTTTATCTACTGTTGTAGAAGATGCTAACGGAAAGACACAAATGGTTACAAAAGGTGCAGTTGAAGAAATGCTATCAATCTGCTCACATGTTGAATGTGATGGAAGCGTACAAGAATTGACAGGTACATTGTGTAAACGAATTTTAAAAACAGTAGATGAATTAAATGATAAAGGGTTTAGAGTACTTGGTATTGCTCAAAAAAGCAATCCATCACCTGTTGGAGCTTTTGGAGTAAAAGATGAATGTGACATGGTACTACTTGGATATCTTGCATTTTTAGATCCACCAAAAGAATCAACTTCACATGCAATTTGTGCATTGAAAGAATACGGAGTTGCTACAAAAATTTTAACTGGAGATAACGAAAAAGTAACTCGTACAGTATGTAAACAAGTCGGATTAGAAGTACGTAATATGCTACTAGGCTCAGACATCAATAATATGACAGATGAAGATCTTGCAAACGTAGCTGAAACTACAGATGTATTTGCAAAATTAACACCAGACCAAAAATCTAGAATTGTATCTGTGCTTCGTGAAAATGGACATACAGTTGGATTTATGGGGGATGGTATCAATGATGCTGCAGCAATGAAAAGTGCAGATATCGGAATATCTGTCGACACAGCGGTCGACATTGCAAAAGAAAGTGCAGATATCATATTACTTGAAAAAGATTTAATGGTTTTAGAACAAGGAATTATCGAAGGTAGAAAAACTTACGTAAACATGATTAAATACATTAAAATGACTGCATCTTCTAATTTTGGAAATATGTTTTCAGTATTAGCAGCATCTGCTTTACTTCCATTCCTTCCAATGATGAGCATTCAATTAATATTCTTAAATCTTATTTATGATTTATCTTGTACGGCTATCCCTTGGGATAATGTCGATAAAGAATTTTTAAGAATTCCTCGTAAATGGGATGCTTCGTCTGTTGGGAAATTTATGATATGGATTGGACCAACAAGTTCAATATTTGACTGGACAACATATATTTTCATGTACTTTATATTCTGCCCAATGTTTGTGTCACATGGGGTATTATACAACGATTTAGCAAGTGTTTATAGTGGAGCAGAGCTAGCACAAATGCAATTTAACTATATTGCTATGTTCCAAGCAGGATGGTTTGTAGAATCTATGTGGAGCCAAACACTTGTTATCCATATGATACGTACACCAAAATTGCCATTTATCGAAAGTCGTGCATCACTACCAGTATGTGTACTGACTTTCACAGGAATAGCAGTGTTAACAATTATTCCATTTACATCAATTGGAACAATGCTTGGATTTGTTGCACTACCTGCTGTTTACTTTATCTACCTAATACCATGTATCGTACTTTACATGTTGTTAGCAACTAGTATAAAGAAAGCATATGTACGCCACTTCGGTGAACTTTTATAAAAGGGGGCTTAAAAATGAACTGGAATAGTATATGGAATACACTTTTTAACTGTACTGAATTATTAGGAATAGATATGGGATTTTGGGTTTCGCTAGCTATTATTTTAATTGTCGTAGTTGTCATGAATATTACATTTTGGAATATAAAACCTTTAAAAAACGCTGAATAATAAAAAATGGATAAAAAGTTGATAATTATTTATACAAGGATGCACAGTATGATTGTGCATCTTTTCTTATGGGCTTAAGCCTGTGAAGTATGTGTGCATACTTCATAATAAACCACCCGCTATGCGGGTGCGGAAACGATAGTTATACTAAAAAATCACCTTTCCGGGTGTATAATATAGTTGTTCAGACTAATATAATACGAAAGGAAAGGTGATTTTATGACAACTAAAACGAATAGCTTAGCACATACCAAATGGCTGTGTAAGTATCATATAGTCTTTACTCCTAA